>JAXIYS010000001.1:0-13875 GCA_036304385.1 Collinsella sp.
ATCGAAACACATCTCCACCGTTCCTTCAACTGGGGAAATGCCGCCCCCGGACCCCAGGAGGGGCCGCGGGGGCGTTCGGCTAGCTGCGGGAATGGCCTATTTGCTCAATGTGTTCGGCTGAGATCGGAAATCAACCAGTCTTTTTGGAACCTTCAAAAAGGGGAATGAGGGCATCCAGATATATCGAGTATTACTGGAACCCCGGCGATGCGCGGAATGATTTGTGACGAATAGTCATGTCCATCAAGAAGGCTCGACGCTTCGGATAGCTCGTCAATCGATATATCAATTCTTGGAGACCTGCATTCCTACCATTTTTAATGAAACGACGGCGGTAATTGCTATCGCGATTGCGCCAATAATACCGAGCGCTATCTGAATGGGATATAACCCTAACACATGTCCAAATATGGAGAAAAACATTGCGGAAAAGAGAGCCCTTACCAGAGATGCGATGGAAAGGATCGTCGCGCGGAGATCGTCCGCTATCGCGTCTTGGATTAAGTTTTCCGAAGTGATGTACACCACTTCTGGGAGAAAACAAAGCACCATGCTAAGGCCAAACAAACACAGCGGATTTGAAGCGAACCACGGAAGAATCATGAAAAGGCCAGCCTCAATTAGCATCGAGCCGCGCATGGTATTTCTTTTCCCGAAACGCGATGAGAAGAAATCTGCTGCAATGTAGGCCGTCGCATTTACTGCATAGGATGCACCGAAAAAGATTCCTATTATGGAGACGGGAGCATCAAATGCGTCGAATACCAACTGATTCAAGTTGTAATAACTCCCGTAGAATCCGTCGAGCATGCTTGTGCCGATGAGGAGAAGCAATACCGCAAAAGCGGATTCTCCAACGCGCCAGGTCTCGCGCCTGAACATCTTGGCTGCGTCAAACCTCCCCTTTTCTGATCTTTCAGAACGGGTCGTTTCCGTCCTCTCAATGGGATACAGAAGGAAAAGCTGCAGGAGATAGAAAACGGAGACACATACGTAGAGGGCACTCCAAGATACTTGGGCAATGAAAGATCCGAGCACAATTGCCATTCCCGTAGCGATTGATTGCGCGGCAAGCAGCCGAGCGTTGATGGTGAGGAAGCGCTCTCCTTGACCGGCATTTCGGGCAATTTCATATAAAAGTGCTTGTTCGGATCCCGATTGAAGGGAGTAGGCGAGTGCCTCAACAAGGGAAAGCACGACAAGAAAGGGGCCTGAGAGCAACAGCATGCCGGCGGTATGGAAGAAAAGCAGCAGCACGCCCACTTGAATCGAAAACTTCTTTCCAAAGAAATCGCCTATCAGCCCTGTTGGCAGCTCGAGGACGACCGTTGCTATGTTGAACAGGGCTTGATAAAGCGCGATTTCCGTAACAGACATTCCTTTCTCCGCAAGGAAAAGTAGAAACACTCCCCGATTTAAAACAAATCCCGTGAGAACGAAAAAGGCGGAATAGACGTGCAGTTGCGTAGTGGCATTCTTATTCATTTGGCACTACCAACAACTATTTTTGTCGGGCCGCTCGCTACTGATTCGAAGCCCGAAGTGTTCACAGTTGATGTGAAGAGCGGTAAAGCTTTTGCACAGGGTATCAATGGAATACATCCGAAGCGTTTTCGGCAGTATCATCGGCGAAGACGGGATTAGCCTTTACGCGGCGCTCACCCTCGATGTATTTGACGATTTGATCAATCGTCTGGTTGGCGTGGCTCTTGAGCTTGCGCTCATAGAAGAAGAGGCCAAGCTTGCCGCGCGTGCCAGACGTGTTGCCACCCACACCCTGAAAATCCTCGGTATAGGTGAGCTCGCAGGCACCATCGCCAGCAGGTGCAGCCTCATAGCGCATGGTATTGATGCCCGCCGCATACTGAAAACGGACCTCATAGAGGCACGGGTAGTCAAAGTGCTTGATCTTAACCTTGATCGCCGTGCCCTTGGCCTTGCCTTTTGCGGACTGGGCGCGCTTCTCGTACTTATAGCCGTTGAGCTTGTTGCGGCTGGGACGCTTGCCCGTGGCGTTCTCGATATCCTGCATGATGGACCCCGCCAGAGCGTCAAAAAGCTCCTCCGGTGTCACCTTAAGCGTTTTGGTGAGCTGCATGATGGCTCCTTATTCGTTTGAACCGTTCGAGTCATTGTAACGCCCCAGGCTCTCCCATGCGTTGCGGTGCCATTTGGACGATTGAGGGCTTTACAGCCGCAAAACTAACCAAATAGCACCGTAAAGCCTGAGGTGGCTAGAGGTTGTAGGTGACCACTTGAGGTTCGGCGGGTTCGACGAAGATGGCTGGATTCGCCTGTTCCACGCGGACGAACTTGACGGTCACGGCCTCAAATCCCGCCTTGTGCAACGCATCGGCGTAGACGCGCGCCTGCAGGGCGTGCTTCTCGAGCAGCTGGTCCGGCGTCTCATCCGGCGTGCCACCCGTCTTGTAATCGATGACCAGTGCGCGCGACGGATCGGCCGGATCGGTGGCCAGTGCATCGATAGCGCCCTCAGCATAGGCACCGTAACGAGCGATGTCCTCGTCCTCGCAGCCCAGCGAGAAGAACGGCACCTCGGCACGGATGCACGGCCACGCGAGCAGCTCGGCACGAACCGACGACTTGAGCCAACGATCCAGAGCAACGTCGAAGCGTTCGCGCTGCTCCGGCGTCAGGCACCACAGACGCGCCAGTGCATCGGCACGCGCGGCGGGCAGCGCATCGGCACCCATCTCGATCAGCCACTGGCAGGCGGCATGGAACGCCGAGCCCAGCGCCATGGGATTACCGGCGGGCTCGACAGCAGCCACGTCCGCATCCGTCATCTCCGAGCCATCCGACTCCGCATCATCGCCAGCCTCGTCCATGGGCACGCGCGTCTCGGCGGCACGGTCCTCGGACTCGGCATGCAGCGCCGCTGCAATTGACGAGTAGCTGTACGAATCGCGCGCCGGATACGGGCAGATGCCCATTCGCACGCCCACCGCCTGGGGATACACGAGCTCAAACGCATCGGGCTCAGGGTCGGCAGGACCGGGAACGGCGGCGCGGGCATCTGCACCGGCGCCCTCCGGCTCCGCATCGCCGCGGACAAGCCTGCCCTCGGCATCCAGCGAAGCGTTGGCCTCAAACGCCTGCTCGCCAAAGGTAAAGTCCGCGAGCGAAATGAGCTCGTAGTCGCCCGGCTTGGAGTTGTCGAACGTCAAACGATCACTATCGAGCTGTGGCATGTCCAGAGCGTCGGTCGGCAAAATACGGCGCAGCACGTCGTAGGTCAGATCGGTCTCGACGTCGAAGGTCGGCACCGTCACCTTGCCACGGCTCACGCCGGCATCCATCGCCAAGATCACCAGCTCGCGCGCACGCGTCATGGCGACATAGAGCAAGCGGGCCCGCTCCTCGAGCGAAAGCCGCAGGTCGTCGTTGCGCAAGCGAGCAAATGCCTCGGCGGGAGAACCCGTCGCACAGACGTCCTCCATGAGCTCCGGCGGCAGCCACAGCGACGTGCCCTTGCCCTTAAACGCATGCTCAAACTGCTTTTTGAGGTCGTCGCCCTTCACAAAGGTTCCGTCGGCGAGCTTAACGCCGTCGAAGCGTGCAGGCAGTGCCACAACCTGCGCCCCGCCCTCGACACGCCCCATCTGAGCCGCACCGGACGATTTGCGCACGCCAAAGCACTCGGCGACCGCCACGACCGGATATTCCAGACCCTTGGAGGCATGAACCGTCATGATGCGCACCGCGCCGTTGCCCTCCTCGTTGAGGGCACCCGGAGCCTCCTTGCCCGCCAAGAAGCGGTCGAAGGCCAGCGCGATGGAACGCGGCGAGTTGCCGAACTCGGCCTCCGCCTCGGCCACAGCGTCGAGCGCCTTGAGCACGTTGGCGGCAATGGCCTTGCCCTCGGGACCGCGCTGTGCCAGACGCACAAACCAGCCGGAGGCGTTGACCACGTCGCGTGCGATGGCGGCGAACGAATCGCGGCCCACGCGACGAAGCGCATACCGCAGCACCTCGCGGGCGCGCGTCACAAGCGGCAAGTCTTGCAAACCCGGCACGTCGAAATCACTCATGATGCCCGCGTCGATATTCCGGCGCGAGGTCTCCCCCGTCTCGCTATCGAGCTTGGTCGCCAGCGCCAGGAACTCCTGGGCGCCGAGCGCAAACATCGGCGAGGCGAGCAGCGGCATAAGGCCCTGCGCCGTATCGGCCGGATTGGCGAGCGCACAAACCAGGGCGCGCACCGTCTGCACCTCGGCTGCTTGGGCAAAGACCGAGCCGCCCGCGATGACGCAGTCGAGCCCCTGGTCGCGGAAGGCCTGTGCGTAGACGTCGGCGTTGGTCATGCGGCCCAGCAGCAGCACCATGCCGCCCTGGGGCTGGCCGGCATCGGCAAGCGCGCGGAATCGCTCGGCGATCGCACGGGCCTTGGCCTGCGTGCGCTCCTGCGTACTGCCGCCGGCAACAAAGAGCGCCTGGCGACGCGAGGCGTCTGCCACCAGCGTGTCCTTGCGGCCGTCGCTCGCCTCAAGATCCAAAAAGCCCTGCATCAGGCCGCCGTCATCGCCGTCGAAGACGCGTGCCACGTAACGCAGCACCTCGTCATGGCTGCGGAAATTGCGCACGAGCTTGACGAGCTCGCCGGTGGGGACATCCGGCGTGGCGACCGTCTCGGACGCCACCGTCGATCCCACCTTGCGCTCCTGACGACGGAACACCTCGACCTCGGCGCCACGGAAGCGATAGATGGACTGCTGCGCATCGCCCACGGTGCACAGCGCGCGCTCCCCCGCGCCCGTCAGGTAGCGGATTAGATCGACCTGCATCTGATCGGTATCCTGGAACTCGTCGATCATGACCATCTTAAAGCGACCCTCGTATGCCGCTCGGATGGCCGGGTAATCGCGCAGGGCCTCGTAGGCCATGCGTAGCAGGTCGTTGTTGTCGAGGGCAGACTGGCTGGCCTTGAGCGCGCGGTACTCAGCCTCCACGGAACGGGCCAGGCCCACCAGCGCATCGAGCGCCGGGCCACCGCAGGCAAGCACGATATTGATAAACGCATCGGCGGCCTCGGCCTTGAGCAGCTCAACCTGCTCCTTGGGGAACGCCTTGCTCGCCCGCGGCATGGCGCACGACATCATGAGTCGTGCCGCATCGGCCATGATCTTACCGCTCGCCTCAAACGCATCGATGGCATCGAGCGCCACCTGCGCTTTCTCGGTCGCGGCCTTGCTCGCACCCAACGCCGCGCGATAGGCATCGGCGAGCGCCGAGGTATCGGCCTGACCGCGCGCCACACGCACTTCGTCCATGCCGCCCGGCAACTGACTCGACAGCTCCAGCAGCTCGCGCACCAGACCCTTGATGGTCGTGCCGGCGCCAAAGGGACCGCCCTCGCCCGCCATGGGATACCAGGCGTAGAGGGCCTTGAGCGATGCCGCAAGCTCGGGCGCGGCATCGGGCGCCGTCGCGCGGGCCAGCACATGCTCAACAGCCTGGTCCATGAGCTCGTCGGTATCGGTGAGCACCGTGAACTCGGGGTCGATGCCCAGCTCCAGCGCATGCGCGCGCAGGATGCGCGAGCACATGCCGTGAATAGTCGAGATCCACGCATCGTCGACAGTCAGGGCCTCCTCGTCCATGCCCTCGTCGATAAGCGCGCGGTGCACGCGGTCGCGAATCTCAGCCGCGGCATCCTTGGTAAAGGTAATGGCGAGCACCTGGTCCAGATGCTCAACGAACGGACCGGATTCGGGCGAGAGCGCGTAGACGATGCGGCGCGTGAGGGTAAAGGTCTTGCCCGAGCCGGCGCCCGCCGAGACAAACAGCGGACGGTCGAGCGTTTTGACGATCTGCAGCTGTTGCGGCATCAAAGTCGAAAGATCCATGGTCTACACGTCCCTCCTTACAAACGTTCCTTCGTGGTTATACGAGCAGCGCACATGCGCGGCTTGAGCCGACGCCGGGTCGACGGCGGCAACGTTGCCTGCCTCGAGCTCGCGCAGGCGCTCGGCGATGCCGGTCTCCACGCGATCGAGCAGGGCGTCGAAGTCCATGCTGCCGTCATCGCCGGGGAAACCTTTCTTAAGGCCCGGGATGCGACCGTCGCCGCGCTCTTCCTCGAGCAGCTCGGCGCTCGCGGCGCCGCGCAACGCCGGCTTGCCGCCCTTGGTCGAAAAGTAGAGCGCCGCGCGGGTGTCCAAATCCAGCGCCCGGCGCATGGCCTGGGCGTAGATGAGCGTTTGGGTATGTGGCGGCAA
The DNA here is from genome assembly GCA_036304385.1 of Collinsella sp. GTDB lineage: Bacteria > Actinomycetota > Coriobacteriia > Coriobacteriales > Coriobacteriaceae > Collinsella. The sequence goes on from JAXIYS010000001.1 coordinate 6,240, forward strand.
CCAGCGCGGATCGTCGATGGGCGCCGCGCCCGATTCCTCGTCGCGCACCGTAGGGTCGGCGAGCTTAAACTCCTCAACGCCCGTGCGATGCTTGTAGTCGATCACCACGGCACGATTCTCGGCGTCCACGTCCACGCGGTCGATGCGCCCGCCAAGCGGCCAACCGGCATACTCGACCTTGAGCTCGTTGAAGGCGAACTCCAGGTAGCGCGGGGCAAAGGGGGCAAGTGCCTCGGACTCGTAGGCAAGCACACCCTCCAGCTGCGGCAAGATCTCGGCCACCTGGCGCTCCTCCACCGGGGAGAGCGGCACTAGCGGGCCCTCCGTGCCGCGCTTGCCAGCGTGCTCGGCCAACGTCTCGTCAAAGACCTCGTGCAGCAGCTCCTGTGCACGCGGCAGATTCTCGGGCGTCACGCGCTCCATGCCTTCTTGGGGCAGACGGGCATGCAGATGCTCCAGCACGTCGTGGACAAAGTTGCCCTTCTCCATGTTGCCAAAGCCCGCGTCGATCGACTGGGGCTTGACGCGATACGACACGAACCAGCACAGTGGACAGGTAGAATAGGCCTCGATCTGCGAGGCGGACGTCAGACGCGGCACGAGCGGCGCGTTCTCGCCCTCGCCATCGCGACGGCGCAGAACCAGATACGGAATGGCTTCATCGCTCAGGTGCTGAGGGGCTTCGCAGGTCACGCGCTCGCGCTTGAGGCCTTCACCTGCCGCGGGATCAAAGTCGGCGATGATATCGCCCTCGCCCACGCACGTGGGCTTGGCAGCGCCAGCGGCCTCGGCATGTGCCCGCAGCTCGGTCCATACGGCTGCCGGGTAGCACTCTCGCGCCTGGCGATCGTGTGTCACGCGGGCAAGCGCGACCGGACCGCTCGTCGCCTGCATTGCACGGCCAAAGCGCACGCGCAGCAGGGCGGCGGGCTCCAAAGACACGCCGTCGCGGCGCAGCTCGGTCGTCAACGTGGCAAGCGGGCCCTCTTCGTGCGAAAGCGGATAGCTGTCCAGGTCGACATCGGCAAACAGCACGGCATCGTAGCCGCCAGGACGCAAAACCGACGCATCGGCAAGCGACACGAAGCGCACTTGCGCCCGTGGCGTGCGATCGACCTCGTAGGTCTCGTAATCGTAAGCGGTGCTGCGCTTGTCCACCTTGGTTCGAACGCCGTCGAGAACCGGCACGGTCGCGGCCTGCGACACGTCGAGTGCGCGAGCATCGTTCATAAGGATGTCGATGGCATGGCGCAGCAAAGCCGTCTCTGCCTGGCGACGGGCCTGGCCGTCAAGGCCGCCTAGAGCGCGATCGGGCAGTGCCTCGGCAACGGCGAGCATGGCCCTGAGCGCCGTCACGGGTTTGTCGCGCCACAGCGCCTGGAACACGTCCGAGACCACACACGGCACGTTCTTAAACCAGTTTTCGTCGCTCGCCGCCTTGCGCGCGCCCCTCACCTGACCCTGGACGCTCTGCAGCAGGCTCTTAACGCCCGCAGTGGTCTTGTTGCGCGACAGGCGTATGTTCTTGTCGAAGCCGCGGGCGCTCGCGGCGTCGGCACCCGAAAGCGGGCTATAAATCCAGTCGGTAAGCTCCGGAGCGGGCCACCACTCGGTCTTGGAAGCGGTGCCCTCGTCGGCGGCTTTCATACGCTCGATCAGGTTGGCGAGCGCCGTAAACTGCCTGCCCGCGATGGACTGGGAAAACGCCGTGAACTCAGTCGTCTCGGCCGCAATGTGACGCGCCGCCAGACGGGCAGCGAGTTCGCCGAACAGCTGGGGCGCCCGGGCGGAAACTACGAGCACGCGCGCGGGGTCCGCAGACGCCGTGACACCGCCGTCGACCGCGGCGTCCTCACACGTTTTTACCAGCCCATCGATTGCATCCACATAGGCGTGGGCGCGGGCGTGAGGGCCGGCAACCTCTATAAAGGTAGGCTGAGCGGCGGACTCAGAGGCAGTCTGGGGCACAGTGGCACCCTCCCCCAGCGGCGCGACCTCAAACAGCACACCGCGGGCATCAAATGCCGCGGCAAGCTCCTCGCGCATCGCCGCCTGCTCGCGGGCAAGCAGCACGACGACCTCTCCCCCATTGTTCGCCACGGCAGACAGCAGCTCGAGCAGGCCGTGCGTAAACGACGTGATACCGCGCACGCATACGGCGCGGGCGCACGCCGGCAGGCTATCGGCCAGGGCACCGGCCATAATGTCGGCTGCCTCGCAGGGCTCGACCATATCTCGACGGTCCAAACCGCTCGCATAGGCGCTCAACAGCTCGAACACGCGGGCCTCAGCGTCGCTTTTGGGCTCAGGCTGGCAGTTGTCGCCACGGCATCGTTCGGCACCCGTCCCCGCAACGCCCGGCAACACGTCGCGGGCAATGCGCGCGAGCATGCGCACTGTGCCCTGGCTGCGCGAAAGCGGCTGCAGGTCGACATCGTCGAGACGCGTGACCATGTCCGAGAACAGCATCTGGCGCTGCAGGTTGTCGACGAAACCGCGCCCGTCGCCCAAAAGCTCCCAAAGCGAGCGAAGCCACGATGTAGGCGTCTTGTAGTCAATACCCAGCGAAATCCCGGCTTCCGCCGCATCATGACGGCACAGGTCGAGCTCGGCAAACGTAGGTGCCAGCAGCACGGCACGTCCGTGGCAGCCAACAAGGTCGGCAAGCAGCGCCGACTCGGCATCACTCAAATCCGTGCCGGCATTGGTGGTATAGATTCGAACAGGCATGGTCCTCCGCTCAAACTGTTCGCAATAATCAATGCATCCATCCTACCCGCCCAAGCGGACACATTGCCACCGCAGCTCCATCTTTTGGTACAAAGCAACCTGACCCCAACGCACCAGCCGATTGCAAGCATATAAAAACCGCCCCCGGAGGAGCGGTTTTGTACAATTCGTTTTTGCGCCGCCTACTCGCCATCCTCCAGCTTAATGAGGATCTTGCGATAGCCGCCGTACTCGCCGTTCAGCGCCTTTGAAACGCGGCTCACCGTAGTGGACGAAGCGCCGGTGCGGGCCTGAACCTCAACATAAGGCTCGCCCTCATCCAGGTAACGCGCGACCTGCAGACGCTGCGATAGATCGCAAATCTCGCGCGGCGTGCAGATATCGGTCAAAAATGCTTGGATATCCTTCTCGTCGTCCAAAAGGCTAAATGCGTGGACCAGCTGCTTGACATCAGGCTTGTCAAACATGTTCTCGATATTCATCGATCACCGCCAAACCCGCCAAAAGGCATCGAAGTTGATACTGACATCGGGCATCGTTCGCCCGTTCTATGCAATAGGGCAACGCCTGTGGCTTTTGCCCGTAGCAGTGTAGCACACCACCAAACTAAAGCGACAAGACTCTCTGCCAGCGGCATGTTTTTTAGGACGAACGCCGTTTTGAAACCGAATGCGCACGTAAGCTCCACGAATATCTGAGACAATGGGCAGCCGAACAAAGCGGCACATCCGCTCGGCCGTCCAAGCTGCCGCAGCAAGCCGTTTCACGCGACACCAACGCACCCTGCGCAGGAAAGGATTCACACCATGCGCTTTATGCTTAACTGGCTCTTTACCTCGATCGCCATCGCGATTGCCACGTTCCTCGTTCCCGGCATCCAGCCCTTCGGTTTTGCCGAGGCCTGGGTCTGCTTTGCCTTCGTGGGACTGTTCCTCAACATCGTCGATTCGCTCGTCAAGCCGTTCCTGACGGTCATCTCACTGCCGCTCACTATTATTACGCTTGGTATTTTTCAGCTCGTAGTCAACAGCTTTATGCTCGAGCTGGCCAGCTACCTGTCGGTCAATCTGTTGGGCGCTGGTATCTCCATTGCCGGCTTTGGATCGGCCTTTATGGGCAGCATCCTGGTATCCATCATGCGCAGCATTCTCGATAGCATCGCCTAGGGCTAGAACTGTTCAATACGAACCGTCATATCGACCCAAAACGAAGGCCGCCCATCGCAAAAATGGGCGGCCTTCTTATTTGTCAAGTCTCAAAGGGCGAGAGAATCTACCATTTCCGCTCCGTCCCCAAATGGCGGGTATGGGTTAGATGACGTAGTCGTAGCCATGGTTGGGAGCGACAAGTTGATCAAGCGTCACACCGTCGAGGTAGTCGTTGATGAGCTTGTCCAGGTTCTTCCACACGTCGAGCGTGGGGCACTCATCCGAACGCGAGCAACCCTTGCAGTCGCCATCCAGGCAGGCGACCGGCGCCAGACTGCCCTCGGTCAGGCGCAAGATCTCGCCCACCGTGTACTGCTCAGGCGGGCGCGTGAGCACATAGCCGCCGCCCTTACCACGCATACCCGAAAGCATGTTGGCGCGCACGAGCGTAGCCAAGATGTTCTCGAGATATTTCTCGGAAATCCCCTGTCGCGCCGCGATCTCTTTGAGCGGGATGCGACCGGCCGCCTGGTGCTCGGCCAGATCGACCATAACGCGCAGGGCATATCTGCCCTTAGTAGAAACCAACATATATAGTGCTGCCTTTCGGTCATTTAGTCCGTAGAAATTCTAGCCGAAAAATTGGTTTTGAAAATACCCGTTCCGGTCAAGATGGTTAATCGACTCGTAATAATCTTCTATTTCCTATTGCGTTACTAGGCTTTACTGTCTACTATGCTTGCCAACAGCAAAACGAACAACCCATAAGGTTTGTGGGTTTCGCTGCTATACACACCGTAAAACCACACGGTATCCAGTCATTTGAACACTTTGGAGGTTCACCATGAGCAATGTTTACACGTCCATCGATCAGCTTATCGGCCACACCCCGCTTCTGGAGCTCACTCACTTTGAGGCCGATGAGGACCTCAAGGCCCGCGTGCTCGTCAAGCTGGAATACTTCAACCCCGCCGGCTCCGTCAAAGACCGCGTCGCCAAGAACATGATCGACGAGGCCGAGAAGGCCGGCAAGCTCGCGCGCGGCGGCGACTACACCATCATCGAGCCCACGAGTGGCAACACCGGCGTCGGCATCGCCTCGGTGGCGGCTGCCCGCGGCTACAAGGTGATCATCACCATGCCCGAGACCATGTCCGTCGAGCGCCGCAAGCTTATGCAGGCATACGGCGCACAGCTCGTGCTCACCGACGGCTCCAAGGGCATGAAGGGCGCCATCGCCAAGGCCGAGGAGCTGCAGAAGAAGACCCCCAACAGCATTATCGCCGGCCAGTTTGTGAACCCCGCCAACCCCGCCATCCACAAGGCCACGACCGGCCCCGAGATCTGGGATGACACCGACGGCGAGGTCGACATCTTCGTCGCCGGCGTCGGCACCGGCGGCACCGTGACCGGCGTGGGTGAGTTCCTCAAGGAGCAGAACCCCGAGATTCAGGTCGTCGCCGTTGAGCCCGCCACTTCCCCGGTGCTCTCTAAGGGCCAAGCCGGCCCGCACAAGATCCAGGGTATCGGCGCCGGCTTTGTGCCCGACGTCCTCGACACCCAGGTCTATGACGAGATCATCCCCGTCGAGAACGACGACGCCTTTGCGACCGGCCGCGCCGTGGGCCACAAGGAGGGCGTGCTCGTGGGCATTTCGTCCGGCGCCGCCGTGTGGGCCGCGCTGCAGCTGGCCAAGCGCCCCGAGAACGAGGGCAAGACCATCGTGGCGCTGCTCGCCGACACCGGCGAGCGCTACCTGTCCACGGCGCTCTTCCAGGACTAGAGCCTCGTCCATAGGTTGAACCCAGGGACGAGCCGGTCTCCTCTCTTCTGGCAGCCTGGGCTCATCCCAACAGGGCGTCCCACATGACGCCCGAACTTGCTACAATGTCTGCGGCGCGGAACCAGCCTCCCGCGCCGCTTTTCTTTTTTGGCCACATGCCACCAAGGAGAACCTCCCCATGCACAACAAGCGTGTGCTCGTCGCCATGAGTGGCGGTGTCGATTCCAGCGTGACCGCGTACCTGCTCAAGCGCCAGGGCTACGAATGCGTCGGCGCCACCATGCGCCTCACCTGCCCCGCGCCCGATCCCGTCACGGGCATGAGTAAGGTCGACCGCGACATCGCCGACGCAAAGGCTGTCGCCGAGCGCCTGGGGATACCCCACCATGTGCTCGACCTGCAGCAGACCTTCGACCGCAATGTTATCGAGCGCTTCGTGACCGCCTACCAGGAGGGACTGACGCCCAATCCGTGCATCATCTGCAACCGACATATTAAGTTTGGCGCGTTGCTCGATGCAGCACTCGATATGGGCTGCGACTACATCGCCACGGGTCACTACGCCAAAACGAGCCAGGCGTCCGACGGCACCTGGCAGCTGCATCGCGGCAAGGACCCCAAGAAGGACCAGAGCTACTTTTTGTATTCGCTCACGCAGGAGCGGCTGTCGCGCACAATCTTTCCGCTGGCCGGGCTGGACAAAGAGCGCGACGTGCGCCGCATTGCCGCCGAACAGGGCTTTGCCAACGCCAAAAAGGCCGAGAGCGAGGATATCTGCTTTATTCCAGACGGCGACTACGCGGGCTATATCGAGCGCCGCTGCGGACATGCCGCCGAGCCGGGCGATATTGTATGGCGCGACGGCAGCGTGGTCGGACGCCATAACGGCGCGTTGCGCTATACCATCGGCCAGCGCAAGGGCTTGGGCGTCGCGATGGCGCATCCCGTGTATGTGACGGGCGTCGACACCGCCAACAACACCGTGCATCTGGGCGAGGCCGAGGACCTGACGGCCACAGCACTCACGGCCGACGACTGGATCTGGAGCGCCCCTGCCGACCGCATGGAGGCAGAACTCGATGCCGGCGGCATTCGCGTAGGTGCCAAGTACCGCTACCGTCAAAAGGACCAGGCGGCGACCCTTACACGTGGCGCCGACGGACAAATGCTGCTGACCTTTGACGAGCCGCAGCGAGCCATCGCCCCCGGCCAGGCAGTCGTCGTCTACCGCGGCGACATCGTCCTCGGCGGCGGCACCGTAACCGGCGCCATCAGGTAGCCGCGGGATTATCGCTGCACGTGTCGAAGCACCTCAACAGAGGCACTAACCTCGATAACACGACGCTCCAGACCGCGGCAAATGGCCTCGAGTCGACCCTCCGCCGTGGCCCATTTGCTCTGCGAAAGAATCTCAATCGCTTCATCAACAAATCCGTCGAGTCGCGATGAGTCGAACCAATCAAGTGAGTCCGCAAGCGCCAGCTGGACGGAAGGGTCGGGCCCAAACGGCTTAGCGGAAAACCCAAACTCCCCAGCTGCGAGCACAGCAGTTGGCACGTTGTACCACAGGCAGTTGCCGCTATCGAACAGCGGAGCAGGTTTTATCTCCAGGGTGTCGACATTACGGATGATGCCGAAGTTTCGCCAATGGCGGTCGCTGTTGGCCAAAAGGGCATCGCAGACAATCATCTGCGACATATACCTTCTCACAGCGGCCTCATTGGCACCATGCTTGCCAAGGTAGCGACAGTATCGATCGTATGTCGAGTTTCCCCGCTGGCTACCAAGTACGCCCTTAACGTAAACAGCCGGAACGTATTCCTCGCGGCCATCAAGAAAGTCGTCGCACAGGCACAGGTTGATTTCCGATCTCAGCCGAACACATTGAGCAAATAGGCCATTCCCGCAGCTAGCCGAACGCCCCCGCGGCCCCTCCTGGGGTCCGGGGGCGGCATTTCCCCAGTTGAAGGAACGG
>JAXIYS010000002.1:0-30204 GCA_036304385.1 Collinsella sp.
CAGCCTGCATGTTCAAGGCCTTTACGCCCCACGCGATCGATGCCATGGGGCTCGATAACGACAGGTATGAGCTCAAGCTGATCATGGCGCTTGGCGTTCCGGCCGAGACGCAGGTGATCGATGCGATCGATTCCAACCCCGACGGCTCCATCAATTATTGGCGCGACGAGGCGCAGGTGCACCACGTACCCAAGCGTTCGCTCGCCGACGTGCTGGTGTAGTTGAGCGTCATCGCGGCGTGATCAGACGGTAAACCACCACAAAGGTGCCTGTCCCCTTTGTGGTGGTACGAGGGGAGGGTGTGTGGCAGATCTGTATTTGGTGCGGCATGGGCAGACTGAGCTCAATGTGCAGAGCATTTTGCAGGGCTGGCACGATTCGCCGCTTACGGCGCGCGGGCGCGAGCAGGCGCTGACGGCGCGTACGGCGTTTGCGGCGCGTGGCGTGGCCTTTGATCATGTGTATTCCTCGCCGTTGGGCCGGGCGCGGCATACGGCCGAGCTTATCGTTGGCGAGGGCCGTTCCATAGAGCTGGTCGATGACCTGCGTGAGTGGCATTTTGGCTCGCTGGAGGGCACATCAAATCGCGAGATGCCGCCGCAGCCCTGGGGCGATTATCCGGTGGCCTTTGGTGGCGAGTCGGAAAGTGAGCTTCAGTCGCGCATGGTCGCGGCGCTGTCCCGCATCATGGCCAGGCCGCAGCACGACTGCGTGCTGGCGATTTCCCACGGCTCAGCCTGCCAGGAGTTTCTTGAGTATGTGACTGGCGAGGGGGAGCTACCCGACAACGGTGCCGTGCTTCATTTTGGCTATTGCGACGGTGCGTTTTCGCTCCTTGATTGGTAACGAACGAAAGGACCCCTATGAATAAAGACCTGTATCTGGTTCGTCATGGGCAGACAATATTCAACCTTAAGCGCATTATTCAGGGTTGGAGTGACTCGCCGCTCACGCAGCTGGGATGCGACCAGGCGGCGCGTGCCGGCATGTTCTTACGTGCGCGTGGCATTGAACCCGATCATGCCTACACCTCCACACTTCATCGCACCGAGCAGACTATCGCCAACCTGTGGCCGGGCTTGGCGTACGAGCGCCTGGACGGTCTGCGTGAGTGGTTCTTTGGCGACTTTGAGGCCGAGCGCGTGATGCTTATGCCCGAGCGCCCGTGGCGAGATTTCTATCGTCAGTTTGGCGGCGAGGGCCAGATGCAGGTGCGCGAGCGCATGGCGGCGACGCTGACCGAACTCATGCAACGTCCGGACCATACGTGTGTGCTCGCGGTAAGCCATGGCTCGGCTATCAAGGAGTTTATGGATCACGTGAAGGGTGCGGCGGCCGACGAGCGCGATCGCGTGCCGGGCAACTGCTCGGTGCTGCACTTTGCGTTTGACGACGAATCCGACACGTTTGAGTTGGTCGAAGTCTTTACGCAGGAGGATTACGCGCGCGAGCTGGGGCTTGAACCACTTGTGGCGGCAGCAGGCCCGCAACGGGGATAACGCGAGCGTGGCGGCACGGGTCGCTGGCATAACTTCTCGACGCAAAAGGGGCGGAGATGCATGTACCTGCTGCATCTCCGCCCCCTGTTTGTTGGGCTGCCGATTTTTGTGCTGGACGGTCTGGTCTTGCTAGAACCGCGCGACCTGGTGCGTGAGCAGACCCGTCGGAACCTGCGGCACGCCGCCGCTGACCTGCGCGGCGGGGAAGAGTACAGCTACGGCAAAGTTGAACGGCTCTTTGCCCGTGTAGGTGCCGGCGGCACGGGCATCGTCGGTCAGGAGCTGTGATGCCCCGACCAGCGTGGCAGCGTAGGTAGGGTCGTCGACCAGTGCTGGCTCCGGTGCTTGGTCGAGCATAGCGCGGATGGCCCCGACGGCGTCCTCGCGCTTGACCTCCCACGCGCGGTGCGTAATGCCCGCGGGGTCGGTGACGGCGTAGAGCGACGCGCCCTCTTTGGCGGCGCCCAGGATGATATCCATGACGGGCGAGGCCTCGTAGGCGAGCGACACGGGGCGCGTCTGCACCTTGAGCTCGGCGATCGCGCGCGCGGCGGCGAGTGCGTCGACGCTCTCGGCGGCGGCCTCGTCGCTACCCGTCAGCACGTTAACCGGGCAGATCGCCACGACACCTGTTACGCGTCCCGGCTCCCCTGAGCATTCGTACACGTAGTATGCCGCGCCCGGATCCTTGAGCATGAGCCCATCGGCAATCGCGTCGCGCAGGGCTTCATTGTCACTCAGAATGCTGCCCATTGCAGGCAGCGCCTCGAGCACGCGGTCCTGAGCCGGGCGGATGCAGGGAAACGGAAGTGCTTTCATGGGCGGTCCTAACGCACGAGTCGGTTTGTTCGCGGCTTATTATGCCCCAACTTGGCCGCTCGCGTCCCAGAGCACGTTATCGGCGAGCGCGATTAGCACCTGCTGACAACGAACGATATCGGCGTGGGGCACATATTCGTTGGGCTTGTGCGCGAGCGCGAGCGACCCGGGACCGTAGCTCATGCAATTGCGGTTACCTGTCTTGCCGGCAATGACGGCGGTGTCGGTGTAGCCGGTAAAGAAGCCGACGGTCGTGTCCGCGCCCGTCACGTCATCGGCGGCACGCTTGAGCGCTGCTAGAAGGGGAGAGTTTGGGTCGCGCTCGATGGCGTGGCGGTCGCCCGTCACGACGTAGCTGCCGTGGCAACCGGGAACGGCGGCTTCGGCGCTGGCGATGGCCTGCTCTACCATGCGCTTCGCGACGGCCGTATCAGTCGGCGGGGTCAGGCGCATGTCGACCCAGACTTTGGCGCGGTCGGGTACGACGTAGGGGCGATATCCGCCCACGATTTGGCCAAACGTGATGGTCGAAGGCCCCAGCTCATCATGCACGGGCAGCGCCACGAACGCATGGCGTAGCGCGCAGACAGCCTCGGCCATGGCGGCGACGGCATCCGCGCCCTTCCAGGGCTGGCTCGCATGCGCTGTCACGCCAGCCAACTCAATCACGAACCACGTACGCCCCTTGTGCGCCACCTGGATCTGTCCGTCGGTGGGCTCGGTGTCCAGCACCCATTCATGCGAGCCGACCCAGCCAGCATCGATCGCGGTCTCTGAGCCGCGCATAAAGTCTTCCTCGTCGACCGAGCAGATGAGCGAAAAGTCGCGGCGGGGCAACGCGCCATTCGCCGCCACGCGCTCGAGCGTATGGACCAGTGCGGCAATGGCGCAGGCCAGGCCACCCTTCATGTCGCAGGCGCCACGGCCGTAGAGCTTGCCGTCGCGCACGACCGCCCCGAGCGGCGTAATGTCCGCGTCCCAGCCGTCGCCCAGCGTAACGGTATCCATATGACAGATATAGACGAGTCGCGGCTCGTCGCTTTGGCCCGGCACGGTGACCATAAGGTTGCGGCGCCCGGGGAGTACTTCGAGCTCTGCAATCTGCACGGCATCGAGTACCGGATGGCTCAGCTGCGCCAACCGTTCCTCAACCAATGCTTTGATATAGCGTTCAATCTCGCCCTCATACGCACCTGGGTCGGAACTGTCGATCCGCACGAGCCCTTGCGTAAGCCGCCAAGCAAAATCTGTATCAACCATAGGCACCTCACAAATAGTTAGGTCAACATACAGATTGTATGCCAAGAAGCGGCTCGGTGCATTTAATGGAGTGCTCATAAAAACGGGGGGCCTCTCGTGCGAAAGGCGCCCCCGCGGGCATTCAATGTCAGCGACGGGCAGGCCACATGGGGAACTGCCCGTCAGATCAGCCGGCGCTATTTGATCACGCGCACGCGATACATCGACGGAATCTGCTTGAGCGCCTCGATGGTGCTGCTGTCCAGGTGTTCGTCGGTGTCGAACATGGTGTAGGCGTTCTCGCCGGCGGACTCGTTGGTCATACGCTGCACGTTGGCATTGTCCTTGGCCAGGATCGCCGTGATCTGGCCGATCATGTTGGGCACGTTGGCGTGCAGGCAGGCGATGCGGCTTGCGGCGCGCGCCTTGCCCATGCTGCAGGCGGGGTAGTTGACGCTATGTGCGATGTTGCCGTTCTCCAGGTAATCCTTGAGCTCGCTGATGGCCATGTCGGCGCAGTTGGCCTCGGCCTCGCCGGTGCCGGCGCCCGAGTGCGTGGTGATAAACGTATTGGGCATCTTGACCGTCTTGGGTGTGGCGAAGTCGCAGCTAAACCAGCTGAGCTTGCCCTCGCGCAGGGCGGCGTCGACGGCGTCCTCGTCAATGATGGTCTCGCGTGCGTAGTTGATGAGCACGGCTCCCGGGGCCAGCAGGTTAATCTGCTCGGTGCTGATCATGCCGATGGTGTCTGCCTTGCTGGGCACGTGCACGGTAAGGTAGTCGCAGCCGCGGCACAGATCCTCGAGCGTGCCCACGCGCTGCACCTCGCGGCTCAGCACCCACGCGTGCTCAACGGAAATGAACGGGTCGTAGCCGTAGACGTTCATGCCCAGATCGACGCAGGCGTTGGCGACCTTGGAGCCCACGTTGCCCAGACCGATGACGCCGATGCGCTTGCCCTTGAGCTCGCGGCCCACAAAGGCCTTCTTGGCCTTTTCGGCATCGACCTGAATCTCGGGGTCGTCGGCGTTGTCGCGCACCCAGTTCATCGACTGTACTACGCCGCGGCTCGAGAGCACCAGCATGCCCAGGACGAGCTCCTTGACGGCATTGCTATTGGCGCCGGGGGAGTTAAAGACGACGACGCCCTTCTTGGCGTACTCCTCGACGGGGATATTGTTGACGCCGGCGCCGCAGCGGGCAATGGCGCGGATGCCCTCGGGCAGCTCGTAGCCGTGCAGGTCGGTCGAGCGCATCAGGATGGCATCGGCCTCTTCGGCGGTGCTCACAAACTCGTAGCCCTCGCCAAACTCGACCTTGCCGTCTTTGGTGATGTCGTCGATGGTTTTGATCTTGCGCATGAAAAACTCCTTAGCAGGTTTGGTTTAAACAGGTGGTTTGAAGTGGCTGGTCGGCCCGCGGGTTGCGGGCTAGTTAGATCGCGGGCTCAAACTACGCTGCGTTTCGAAGTCCTTCATGTACGAGGTCAGTGCCTGCACATCTTCCATGGTTACGGCGTTGTAGACGCTGGCGCGCATGCCGCCCACCAGGCGATGGCCCTTGACGTTTTGAATCTGGTGCTCGGCCGCGCCTGCGACAAAGGCGGCGTCGAGGTCGGCATCGCCGGTACGGAACGTGACGTTGGCGATGGAGCGGCTGTCCTCCTGCGTGGTGCCGTGGAACAGCTCGCTGTTCTCGAGCAGGTTGTAGAGCAGGTTGGCCTTGGCCCAGTTGCGCTCGGCCATGGCGGCAAGTCCGCCGGTCTCCTCGACCCAGCGGAATACCTTGCCGCACACGTAGATGCCAAAGGTGTTGGGCGTGTTGAGCATGGAGCCCTTGGCGGCCTGGGTCTTAAGGTCCAGGTACTGCGGCGTCTGCGCAAAGGCGGGGCCATCTGCGATGAGATCGTCGCGCACGATGACCACGGTCACGCCCGCGGCACCGGCGTTTTTTTGCGCGCCGGCGTAAATGAGCCCGTAGCGCTCAACGTTGAGCGGCTGCGACAGAAAGCAGCTCGAGACATCGGCGACCAGCGGCACATCGCCGCAAGCGGGCAGCTCGTGGTACATGGTGCCAAAGATGGTGTTGTTCTGGCAGATGTAGACGTAGTCGAGCCCGTCGCCCGCGGCCTCGGCGGCAATGCGCGCGTTGATGTCGGCCATGGTGGGTATGCGGTCGAAATTGGTGTCCTCGGAGCTTGCGAGCAGCACGGCCTCGCCGTACTTGGCGGCTTCTTTGTATGCCTTGTTGGCAAAGTTGCCGGTGACGACGTAGCCGGCACGGCCGCGGCGCATGAGGTTCATGGGGATGCCCGCAAACTGCAGCGTGGCGCCGCCCTGCAAAAACAGGACGCGGTAGTTGTCAGGAATGCTCAGCAGGCGACGCAGGGTTGCCTCGGCGTCGTCGATGATCTGCTGGTACATGCTAGATCGATGGCTCATCTCGAGCACGGACATGCCGCAACCGCGGTAGTCCATCATCTCGTCGGCGATCTCGGCGAGCACGCTTGTAGGCAGTGCGGCCGGGCCAGCTGAGAAGTTGTGCACACGTGCCATCTTCTAGTTCCCCCTCGTAGTCGTTTGAACGTTCGGGATACTTTAGCACAGTGCAGCGTCAGGCGCGACCGCATCACAGCAAAACCCGAGTGCGCCGCTATGATTTACAGGATGGTTACATGGGGGAGGGCTTATCTCGAAGCCCGCATCCGATCCGCCTTGGCCTTCGCTTGTTTCCAGGGGCGCACACGACCGTTGGTGAGGTCGTCGTAACCATGAGCGATGGTACGTTGAATGTGATCTTCGCGTTCCTGAATGGTAGTTAGCGCGCGCGTCTGATCAGAAATAGGCTTTACGACAGGCATATGAAACTCCTTACATAGAATCATATGTAGAACTCTATGTTGAGTGTAGCGGAGGGTGGCGTTGGGCGTGTGCGTGCCTGCATTCGTAAGCGCGGTTGTCTGGCAAGTGTGATTTGGGGCGACCTCGTTAAAGTTTCTAAGCTGCGAAAATGACCGTTAACCGGATTATATTTTGTTGCTCAACATTTGACACTCTGGGCGTGGTAACTTTTTTACCAACAGGTATGATTATTGTCATGTGCGCCGCGCCTGCCTGCCGGGTTGCGGCGTACTTGTGACAGCCTTTGACACCCTTGGAGCGTGTACTGTGGATGTAACCACAAAAAGCGTTCGGGGGGGGGTGCTCACCCGCGAGCAATTCCTCCCGCATGAGATGCGCATCGTCGCTGCCCTTCGTATGCAGGGCGCAAGCGACGAGCAGGTCATTGTACGCGTAAAGAGCGAGAACCTCTTTCAATATCCCACGGAGCGCATGGTCGCCAACCGCGCAACCGTGTGCCTTCGCCGCCTTGACGCCATGGTGCCCACGGACGCCGTATGCGCCGCGCGCGGCATCGACCCCAAAACCGCCGTCGAGGCTGCGTCATCCCTAACCAGGCTCATGGCATCCGGCACTCCCACGCAGACGGACCAGGCCATCTTCTACAGCATGATCTGCCGCTACGATATCGTGCGCGAGCTCGTGCTCGTCGAGGTAGGGGAGCGCCTACAAAACTTCGATTATGCCTTTACGGCGGTTGACCTCAACGCCTTTATGACACGCTTTACCACGGAGTATCCGGACGCGGCCCGCTGGACTGAGGCCACGGTCAAGCGCATTAAGGGCTCGCTCCGCCAGACGCTCCGCCATGCCGGCCTTATCGGCGAGGGCCAGGGCCCGGAGTCCGAGCGCCTGTCACCACTCTTCCTCGATTCCGATGTCGAGCGAGTCTTGGTTCAGCTGGGCGAGCAGTCGCTTATCGCGGCCCTTACCGGCAGGGCGGTGATGTAGCGTGGCTCCCGTCAAAAGCGCCGTCGACCCTGTTATCACCCCGGCGACCGATCTCACCACCAATATCGGCATCCATTCCCGCAAGAGCGTCGTGGCGGCGCATGCCCGCTCCGAGCGCGCCTGTCAGGAATTTGAGCGCCGTGCGCAGCTTCTGCGCGAGTGCCTGTGCAGCGAGGACTTTTTGGCCAACAAGGGCATAGGCAATGAGATCGGCTTCCACACTTTTTGCTATGACCCCGCGCTGGAGTTTGAGGCGCGTGCATTATTTGACACCCTTTCACGCGATGCCGAGGCCGACAAGCTTCCGTGCACGCTCAAGGTCGTGAACCTTTACGACGCCGTGCTGGCAATTCTCGAAAAGCGCCGTGTCCTCAAGGCTATCCCGCACCAAGAGGAGCGCCGCGGTACCCAGCGCGTGCTCGAGGACGTGGCCAAGTTCGCCTCGCCTGAGAAAGTCGCCGCGTACATCCTTGAGCAGACCGAACCGCACGCGCCTGGAGACGTCGTTCTCCTTACTGGCGCGGGCGAGGTTTTCCCGTTCTTTCGCATACACACGCTTCTCCACTGCATGCTTGCGGATTTTGATGAGGTGCCTGTGGTCGCCGCCTATCCGGGCAGTTTCAACGGCTCTTCTTTCCAGCTCTTTAACCGTCTGCCGGCCGACAACTACTACCGCGCCATCGATATCTCGTAAGCACGGCTCCCCGCAGGCAAGTCCCTGCCGCCGGTAACAACCCTTTGCCATAACGTTCCCAAACCCAAAGGAGCATCCATGGACAACACGATCATTCGCGACCTCTTTGCTAAAGACATCAACCGCTCCATCAACGGCGTGGTCAAGGTCCAGGATTCAAAAGATGGGTCCATCCGCCAGGAGCTTGACGAGTACGTGGTGACGCGCGAGTTGCAGAGGCATTTTGCCACGTTCTTCAAGGCCTACGGCGATGCCATCGATGTGTCCACCGACAAGATCGGCGTGTGGATCAGTGGTTTCTTCGGTTCTGGTAAATCGCACTTCCTCAAGATGCTGAGCTACCTGCTCGAGAATCGCCAGATCGGCGGCAAGAGCGCCATCCGCTACTTTGACGGCAAGATCGTCGACCCCATGGTCGAGGCTGCCATGGAGCGCGCCTGCTCGGTGTCCACGCAGGCCATCCTCTTTAACATCGATAGCAAGGCGGGCCAGTGGAAGCAGGGTGATACGGCTCCCACGGCGCTGCTTCGCGGCTTTGAGCGCATGTTCTACGAGGCGCGCGGCTTCTACGGCGAGGACCTCAAGCTTGCAAAGCTCGAGGAATACATCGATTCCCTGGGCAAGACCCAGGAGTTCCGCGAGGCCTTTGAGCGCGTCAACGGCGAGTCCTGGCTCCAGACCCGCGATACCTACAGCTACTTTGAGGACGACGTCGTCGAGGTGCTGCAGAGCGTGCTCGGCATGAGCGAAAAGGCCGCATGGAACTGGCTCGAGGGTTCTGAGGACGAGGTTTTGGCCCCTGATGTCTTTGCCAAAAAGGTCAAGGACTACGTGGACGCTCAGGCAGCGGCCCACGGCGGCAACTTCCGTTTGCTCTTTATGGTCGACGAGGTGGGTCAGTTTATTACAAACGACCAGGACCCAAGCCTTATGCTGAGCCTTCAGACCATCGTCGAGGAGTTGGGTGCCGCCTGCGGTGGCCGCGTGTGGGTGATGGTCACGAGCCAGGAGGCCATCGACAACCTGAGCCTGCCCGTGGGCAACGACTTTTCAAAGATCCAAGGCCGTTTCAATACCCGACTTTCGCTCTCCAGCTCCAGCGTGGACGAGGTCATCCAGCGCCGTGTGCTCGAGAAGACCGCGCCGGTGGCCGATATGCTTGCACAGGTCTACGAGCAAGACGCCGCCGTGCTTAAAAACAACTTTACCTTTGAGGGTGGCTCGCGCTCCGACCTTGCCGGCTACGCCAACTCCAAGGATTTTGTGGCCAGCTACCCGTTTGTGGGCTACCAGTTTAAGCTCCTGCCCGACGTGATGACCGAGGTGCGCAAGCACGGTGTCAAGGCCAAGCACATGTCAACGGGCGAGCGCTCCATGCTGAGCGCGTTCCAGGAGAGCGCTCAGGCCATCCAGCATGACCAGACCGGTGCGCTCGTGCCGTTCTGGCGCTTCTTCGATACTATCTCCAAAGACCTTGAGCACGGCATCATCCAGGTGGTCGACCGCGCGGTCCGTGCGGCCGAGGACGCAAAGGGCCTTGAACCCTACGACGTTCAGGTGCTCAAGCTCCTGTACCTGATTCGTTACATCGGCTACGTTAAGGCCACGGCCGAGAACATCTCCATCTTCATGATCGACGGCCTCGACGTGGACATGCGCGCCCTCAAGGACCGCGTCAAGGAGTCCCTTGCCCGCCTGGAGCGCGAGAACTACGTGGCACGCCAGGGCGATACCTATAGCTTCCTCACCGACGAGGAGCAGGAGATAGCGCAGGAGATCGCACGCACCCCGATCGATAACGCGCAGGTGATCGAGTCTATCAAAAAGCGCCTGTTCGACAGCATCTACACCGCGCGCAAACTCAACCGCGGGGCCAACGACTTTCCGTTTGACCGCTATGTGGACGGCTCAATCCACGGTACCAGCATGGGCGGCATGGAGCTTTACGTGGCGACTATGGCGAGCGACCTGGGCCGTGCGGACGATACCGAGCTGGCCTTGGCTTCTTCGGGCAAAGCCATCGTGGCCTTGAGCGACGAGGCGGATTATTGGGAGACGCTCGTCAACGCCGCCAAGATCCGCAAGTACGCCAAGACGCGAAATCTCCAGGAGCTTCAGCCGAGTACGCGCCAGATCGTCGAGTCCAAGATGCGCGAGGCGGCTTATAACGAGAAGGAGGCCGATACCCTTTTGAGCGAGGCCGTGCTCCATGCACGTTGCGCGGTCAACGGCCGCATGGTTGAGGTCCGCGCGGCCAAACCCGCCCAGGTTTTTGAGCAGGTGCTGGCGCAGCTGTGCGATGTGGTCTTTGAAAAGGCCGACTATATCGGCGCGCCGGTCACGAGCGATTCCGATATCCGCTCCACTCTGGCGGGCAACGTTCAAGCTGGGCTCGCTGGCATGGACGCGGGCAACATGCGTGCGCTCAAGGAGGTCGAGGACTACCTCAAAGTTCAGCACCAGCGCCACCTGGATACCGCTATGGGCGATATCCAGCGCCAGTACCAGCAAAGACCCTTTGGCTGGCGCGAGGTCGATATCGCAAATGTGGTGGCGCAGCTTGTGGTGGAGCAGCGCGCGCAGGTGCTGTTTGGCGGTCAAACGGTTCAAGCCAACGATAGCCGCATGGTGGCACTCCTGCGCAAGGATGCCGATAAAGCCCAGGTGCGCTTGCGTATGCGCATGAGTGACCGTTTGCTGTGCGATACGGGCGAGCTTATGCGTGACCTGTTTGAGCTTGGCACCGTGCCCTCCAACGAGGATAAGCTCGTGGCCGAGCTTAAAGCGCGCCTTGAGGACTTGCGCGAGGCGTGCCTCGCCATGGCACGCGACTACTACACGGGCATCAAACCAGCCTACCCGTATCCCGGTGAGGACGAGTGCGAGAAGATGCGCTCGGAGGTCGCCGACATCCTTAAGGACCAGAGCGAGTCCGAGGCATTCTTGACCACCTTCACCAAGCACGAGGACCGCCTGCTCGATGCCAAGGAAGACTTTGACAGGGTGGTTGAGTTCTTCGAGTCCAACCAACGAACGGCGTTTGATCACGCCAAGGATTTCTTGAGTCGCACCGAGGGTATTGAGTATGTCTCCGATGACATTCCCAACGCGGTGGAGAACGTGGCAAAGGTGCGCGAGATCCTCAAAGACCCAAAGCCCTACGGACGCATCAAAGACTTGCAGCCGCTGATGGCACCCGTCGAGGAAGACATTAAAAAGCTCCTGGGCATTCGCCGCAACGAGTTCTTGTGTCGTATCGAGAATGACCTGCAGGATCTGCGGAAGCAGGCCGAGAGTCAAGAAGGTTTTGTCAATCAGGCCAAGGATGCCATCGCGGACGCCAACACCAGGTATGAGTCGTTCAAGAACCGCGCCCATGGCGTTCGGAGCCTCAACGAGCTTAATGCCCTAGCGGCAAACTGGGAAAACTGGATCGTTGCGGCAACCAACAAGATATACGACGCCACGGACGCTGCGCGTGAGCGCATGGACAACGAGCGCCGTACCACCGAAGTCACGAGTACGGGTGAAGTGGTCAAAAAGATCTCCAACAAGGGCGCTGCGTCGTCGGCGCCTGTGCCCAAGCCCCAGCGCAAGATCAAGACCGTGCGTCGCACCGACCTGGCCAAGCCGAGCCGCCTCACAACGGCAGAGGACGTGGAGCGCTACGTGGACGACCTGCGCTCCCGCCTTATGCAGGCACTCGCTGCAAACGACGAGATCCGTATCAACTAACCCGCGGGGCAACCGGCGCCAAAACGTGCGCCGGTTGCTTATGGCGTTTAGAAAGGCTCATCAACCATGAACGATTCTGCTCTTAAGAGCTTCTGCACCTGGGCCCGCACGGAGCTCATCAAAGGCGTTGAGGCGCAGATGGTGCGCTACGGCATCACCGAACCTGCACCTGCGCCCGCTGGGTCCGAGACCGTCAACAGCCTGCCCCTAAGCCCGGCTGAGGTTGAGCAACGCGATGAACTGCTGCGCATACAGGCAGAGGTGGGTCACGAGGCGCTCTGCGACCGAGCGGCCTACACCTGGTTCAACCGCATCGTGGCCATTCGCTTTATGGATGCACGCGGATGGCTCCCCAGCCGCATGCGTATGCTGAGCCGTGCGGACGGCAGCCATGGTAGCGAGGCCGTGGAGAATGCTCTGGACGTGGAGATAACGACGGCCGATACCGATCGCATAGCCGAGCTCAAAATGGCGGGCTTGGATGAACCGTTGTGGCGCTACCTGTTTGTTGCTCAGTGCGAGGAGCTTGCCGATTGCCTGCCGGGCGTCTTTGAACGCGTGGGCGGAGCCATGGAGCTGCTGTTGCCCCAGGGCCTCATGATGGCTGACAGTGTGGTGGGCAAACTCAATGCCGTCCTCGCTGACGAGGACTGGCGCGAGGGCGTGACCGTTCTGGGCTGGATGTATCAGTATTACAACGCTGACGTTAAAGACGAGTTCTTCAAGTCCAAGCGCAAGGCAGCGGCGGCGGATATCGCACCTGCCACGCAGCTCTTCACCCCCGAGTGGATCGTGCGCTATATGGTCCAGAACTCGCTCGGCCGTCTGTGGATGCTCAACAATCCGGGGAGTTCGCTGCGCGAGCGCATGGAGTACTACATCGAGCCCGACGAGGAGCACGAGGACTTCATCTACATCTCGAGCCCCGAGGAGATCACGCTCTGCGACCCGGCGTGCGGCTCGGGCCATATCCTGGTCTATGCGTTTGAGCTGCTTTTTGCCATGTACGAGGAGCGCGGCTATCGTGAGCGCGAGATTCCCGAGCTCATTCTTACTAAAAACCTTGCAGGCATGGAAATCGATTCCCGCGCGGCACAGATCGCGGAGCTGGCGCTTGCCATGTGCGCCCGCGAGCACGACCGTCGCTTCTTTAGGCGTGGCGTTCGCGCCGACGTTACCGTGCTCTCGAGCATCCCGCTAGGGGAGGACGAGCTGCCGGGTAACAAGAAGCTCGCCGAGGAGCTGAGTCATTTGGGCGAGATCGGTTCGCTGCTCAATCCTTCAGAGGACGAGATCGACGAGCTCAAGGCTGCCGCCGCGAGTTGTTCCGATGACCTTTTTGCCGCTACGGCCAAAACTAAGCTCGAAAGCGCTGCCGCCATCTGCGAGAAGCTGTCCCATCGTTTTACCTGCACCGTTGCGAATCCTCCGTATATGGGCAGCAGCAGCTTTAATCCATTCATGAGCAAGTGGATCAAGAAGAACTACCCCGACGTGAAGAGCGACCTCTGCACGTGCTTTATCGAGCGCGGTTTTAACCTTGTCGAGGATAAGGGCTACGCCGCAATGGTTACCATGCAGAGTTGGATGTTCCTGGGCAGCTTTGAGCAGATGCGCGCCAAGGTTATCGACAACAAGACAATCGTTTCCATGGCCCATCTGGGACCTCGCGCGTTTGATGCTATCGGCGGCGAGGTCGTCAACGTTACAGCTGACGTGATCTACAACCAGCATTCGGACGCCGAGGGCGCCTATGTGCGCCTTGTTGATATCAACGGCTCTGAGGCCAAGAGGCTCAAACTGGTCGAGGCCATCCAAAACCCCGATTGCGGCTGGTTCTACCGCTGCGACGCCGGCACCTTCAAGCAAATCCCCGGCACCCCCATAGCCTACTGGGCCAGTGACGCTCTTCTGGATGCGTTTGGAAACGCAAAACAGCTCAGTGAGTATGGCAAGCCGCGCCAAGGGCTTGCTACTGGCGAGAACGCTCGTTTCGTTCGCGAGTGGTGGGAAGTCGATGATTGCAAGAGCGTCTATTCCTGTGGATCTATTCAAGAGTCGATTGAAAACGCTTGCAAATGGTTCCCCTACAACAAGGGAGGCGATTTTCGTAAATGGTACGGTAATAATGAATGCGTTATCAATTGGGAGAGCAATGGCCACCTAGTTCGAGAGTTCGCGGGTTCGGTGATTCGAAATCCCGACTGTTTTTTTATGCCTTCGATTACATGGTCAAAAATCTCGAGCGGGTCTATTGCGTTTCGTTTTAAGCCTGCTGGGCATATCTTTGATGTGGCGGGCACGAGCGTTTTTAGCGACGAGGAGTCACTCAAGTATCTCCAGGGAGCTTGTAACAGCTCCGTGATTATGCGTGTCGCAAGCATGCTCTCGCCGACGCTTAATTTCGAGGTAGGCCAAATCGCAACCTACCCGATCATTCAGAACGAGGAACAGGAGCCGTTGGTCAACGACATGGTCGACTCGTGCCGCGAACTATCAAAAACCGATTGGGATTCGTTTGAAACCTCTTGGGATTTCAAACATAACCCTTTGGTGTAGGTGCTGGTTATGGACAAAGCCTGTATATCTTCATTTCATATGTCTCTGCATGAATCTAGCTATTGGACTCCGGATGAGATTTCTTCTATTTGGGATTTCTTTGTGACTAAATCTGTAGCTAACTCTGCCTCTCAAAGAAGAACCGCCTCTGATTATGGATTGAAACAATTGCCATTCGATACTCTTCTTGAGTATGAAGGGGTGCCTTCCGGGAAGCGTGAATTACTTATGGCTGATAATCTTGGAGATGTGATTGAGGAATATGGATTTAAAACAACTGTAAATCAAAAGTCGGCTGATGGAGTTAAACAAGAGATTGAAGCTCCGATTGATATCGTTAGTCCGAGGGTCCTCTGTATTCAACCTTATACAATCTCTGGTCGCAAGGGTCCCGAACCTAAAGACTCAGGTAAAGGAATGACTTTACTAACTCATATCCGCAATTCACTTGCACATGGGTGTACGTATTACTTCCCTAATGGAATGATGCTTCTCGAGGATAAAGCTGGTGGTTCAAGTGGAAAAACGACTGCCATGATGCTTCTGCCTCAAAAGGCGTTTACCGACTGGATAAAGGCGATTGATATTGACGCTCGTTTTTATTTTAAGGACGCTGGCAGAGGCGAATTTGAAAAGCTCATTCATAGAAAGAGCAACAAACACTAGGGAATTAATAAACGACGCGCTTTAATCCGTAAAGAATTTAAATCTGTTAATTGTTTAGCTGGCTAGTGCAAATTTTAAATTTGCATAGCCGCACTTTTCAACAAAGAAAGGGCGGTCTGTCATGGCCACTTTACTTCAAGATAAATACGAGGCTCGCAAGGCCGAGGTCAATGCTCGCTTTGAGCAGCTTCGCACTAACGAAGAGGAGCTCAACCGAATCTTTGCCAAGATCTACAACATGGAGGGTGAGGTGCCCATCGAGGTCGAGGATAAGTTCGTTTCGGTGGCGCGCATCTTCGATACCGCAGATGAGATTCCCGAGAGCTATAAAGGCAACAAATACGTGCGTACCAAGCGCGACGAGATCACCTCGCTCATAAGCTATGCCGTGGGGTGCATGTTTGGTCGCTATTCGCTGGATGTGGACGGACTGGTCCTGGCCGATCAGGGCGCCACGGTCGACGACTATCTGTCAAAGATGTCTGATCCCGCGCACGTGACCTTTATGCCCGATGGCGATAACGTGCTGCCCATCACCGACGATGAGTACTTTGACGACGACATCGTGCGCTACTTTATCGACTTTGTGCGTACCGTGTACGGCGAGGAGACGCTCGAGCAGAACCTGGCCTTTATTGCCGAGGCGCTCGGCGGCAAGGGCACCTCGCGCGAGGTAATCCGCACCTACTTTTTGAAGGACTTCTTTAAGGACCACTGCCAGACCTATAAGAAGCGTCCCATCTACTGGCTGTTCGACAGTGGAAAAAAGAACGGCTTCAAGTGCCTTGTTTACATGCATCGCTATCAGCCCGACCTGTTGGCTCGCATCCGCACCGACTATGTGCATGAGCAGCAGGAGCGCTATCGCTCGCAGATCGGCTATGCCAACGATGCCCTTGCCAGTGCCGAGCGCGGCGAGCGCGTGCGCTTGGATAAGCGCGTCAAAAAGCTCAACGACCAGCTCAAAGAGACCATCGGCTACGAGGAGAAGCTGCATCACTTGGCAGATCAGATGATCAAGATCGACCTGGATGACGGCGTCAAGGTCAACTACGCCAAGTTTCAGGATGTGCTGGCAAAGATCAAGTAACAGCAGATACGGTAAGGATATTCATGCCCAAGATCGATGTAGAAGAACAGCTCAAACTGCGGTTTTTGCAACCGTTGCTCGCATGTATGCCCCGCCGTGTGGTGGTTTGGCACGATGCGGACGGCGAGTTTGCCCCTGAGTTTGAGCGATTGGCCGCCGAGGGTTTCGACGGCGCGGGGGCCGATGCTGGCGTTATGCCCGCTCACGGTGACTTTGAGCGCCCGGTGCGGTTTGTTGAGGCCTGCGAGGGCCGCATGTTTGCCGTTAAGAAGCTTATCAACCGCGATGACCTTGCGAGCGATATCTTGCTGTATCGCCGTTGCCCGCGCGGCAGGCTTGAGGGCGATTGGCTTGCCGATGTCGAGCTGTATGCCGATCGGTTCCAGGCTGACTATCTTTCGCTTTTGGCCGATCAGCTTGGTATCGAGAACATCGATGCCGTGCGCGAGAGTCTGCGCGAGCACAAGGCGTTCTTTGATGCCAAGACCCGCTGCGCTAAGTTTGCCGCGTGTGTTCCGCATGCCTCGGGCGCATCCGATATCGAACTCGGCATCCTTACGGTGATTTTTGGCGGTAAAGAGCCTGGCGACGCGCGGCCCGCGTTTGTACTGCGCGGCTGTATGACCACGCTGCTGCACGAGGGGCCCGAGGCACTGGCCGAGTTGGCGGACAAGTACTGTGTGCGCGATGTTCTCTCTGCCTTCATTGTGCGTTGCTATGGGTTTGAGGGGCCGCTGTATGAGCGTGATTCGCTGCTTGCACTGGCATCCCACGTGTTCCTTACGGCGGCATCCACAGCGATTCCCGAGGGAGCGCTCAAGGGACTCGAGCGTTTTGTGGCTCCCGCTTACGGCCCCTATTGCCTTGAGGCGGTGCGCACGTGGGACCAGGCCGCCGATACCCAGGCATCGAGCGAGGACCTATTTGAGATCTGTCGTTTGGTGGAGGATGCCCGTGGGCTCTTTGCGCGGTTCGAGACTCTGCCAATCGATGCGCTGGCCTCGCTTGACGTGTTCCCGTGCGTCAACGAGGCCGTGCTCTCGCAGCTGTTCAGTTCGTTTGCCCAGGGCGCGGACCGCGTTGAGGACGCACGTGCCTTTGTGGCGCGCCGTTGCGACCTGAGCTGGTACCGTCGTGTCGAGAGCTATTTTGACCTGCTTGCCGCTGTGGCCGATATGTGTGCGTTTAGGCAGGCGCACGCGGGCGGGTTCCATCTGGCGCAACCCCAGCAGGTGTGGGATGCCTACACGTCCGATTGGTATGCCATGGACGCTGCTTATCGCCATATGTGCACCGCGTATCTGCGGGCGCGCTCCGTCGAGTGTGATGCGCTCGAGGAGCCTGCCCGCTCTGTGGCGGACTGGGCGGAGAATCTCTACAGCAACTGGTTCTTGGCCGACGCCAATGCCTGTTGGGCGGCCGCTGCGCAGGGGGAGTGGGCCGATTGCGGCTACATCGAAGGTCCCTCACGGCAGGATGAGTTCTACTGGCATATGCTGCCCACCTTTGTGGGCTCTGCCAAAACGACGGTCGTTATTGTGAGCGACGCGCTGCGCTATGAGGTGGCCCGCGACGTCGCGGCGCTGCTCGAGCGCGAGCGTGGCGGTAATGTCAAGGTCTCTAGCATGCAGGCGGTCTTTCCCTCCATTACCGAGGTGGGTATGCCCGCGCTGCTGCCGCACCAAGCGCTTGAGCTTGCAGCAGATGGCCCATTTGTGTTGGCTGACGGCATGCCCACTGCGACGACTCCGCAGCGCGAGGCCGTGCTCGCCCACGTTGAGCCCACGGCCCGCGCTTTACGCTCGAGCGCATACCTCAACATGGCGGGAACCGAGCGCAAGGTACTGCTCAAGGACTCAAGACTCGTCTACCTCTACCACAACAAGATCGATGCCACGGGCGAGAAGGCCGCTACGCAGGATGACGTCTTCGATGCCTGCGCGGACACTGTGGAGGAACTTGCCACGTTGGCGCGCCGTGTGTGCACCGACGCCCCGGGCGCACGTGTTGTTATAACGGCGGACCACGGCTTTATCTACACGCGTCGGGAGCTCAACGAGTGCCAGATGCTCGGCAAGCCAGACCTTCCCGTCCTTGATGCCCCCGTCATGCACGGCAAACGTCATCTGGTGGTGCCCAACGAGGCCGTACTCAAACTTTCGGATGAGGCGTGTGGGGTGTTTGTTAATGTTGACATGGGACGTTTGGGAGCCGGATTTGAGGGGTTTGCCCCGCGCGAGAACGTGCACTTCAAGCGTCCCGGCGGCACTAACAACTACGTCCACGGCGGCATGAGCCTGCAGGAGCTCTGCGTGCCCGTTATCGGATTTTGGCGTGCACGCTCGGGTTCCAAGGACTTTGTCGACACGCGCGCAGCGACACTGCGCGTACTAAGTGAGGGACGCCGAGTGACCAACTCGCTTTTCTCGGTCAACTTAATCCAGGAAGAACCTGTCCAAGGCAAGGTCTTGCCGTGCGAGTACGAGCTGGTGTTTACCGATGCAAGCGGCAACGAGGTGAGCGATACGGTCAAGGCGCATGCCAACAAGACTTCTGTTAACTCGCAGGAGCGCGTGGTGCATGCCAAGTTTGCGTTGCATGCGGCGGATGGATTCTCGGCCAAGGGTCCGTACTATCTGGTCTGCCGCGAGCGCGAGACGGGCAAGATCGTTTGGCGCGAGACGTATACCATCGCTGTTTCGTTTGCCCCTGTTGCTGACTTTGGTTTTTAGGAGTGTGCCCTATGTTTGATAGCAATGACGACAATCTGTGGGAAGTTCCCTCGATTGATGTGGATGTGCCGGTGGAGGGTGTGGTGCCTGCGGAGGCCGCGCCTGCTGCGGAGGCCCCGGCGACTGAGGCTGTTGCGCCTGCCCCGGAGCCGGTTGCTGCCGCGCCCGTTGAGGCTGCGGCGACCACCAAGGACGAATCCTCGACCGATGGCTATGACCAGGCCGCGGCCGAGGCCCCCGAGGACGACGGCTACGATATGGATGGCCTTGACGGCAAGCTGCTTGAGCACTTTGCTGGCAAGATCGTGCGTAAGGACCTGACGGCCCTTATGAAGCGTGGCGCCAACGTGCCAACCTTTGTGCTGGAGTACCTGCTGGGCATGTACTGCTCAACCGATGACGAGGAAGCCGTGGCGGAGGGCCTTGACCGCATTCGCAGGATTCTTACCGATAACTACGTGCGCCCCGACGAGTCCGAGCGCATTAAGTCCAAGATCCGCGAGCTGGGTCGTTTTACCATCATCGACAAGGTGACGGCCAAGCTCGACGAGTACAAAGATATCTACGTGGCGTCGTTTGCCAACCTGACCATCGAGCCGTTTGTGATGCCGGCCGAGTACGTGCGCGACTATTCCAAGATTCTGCAGGGCGGCATTTGGTGCATTATGAGCATCGAGTATCGTCATCCCGTGGATGAGGAAGACGAGTTTGGCATGGAGGTCTTTGGCGACGATGCGCCGCGCCGCTCCAAGGCCAAGCGCAAAAAGCGCGGACCCGAGGACTCTCCGTTTAGCGTGGCGTCGCTCACGCCCATTCAGATGCCCAATCTGGACCTGGATGCCATGATCGACGAGCGCCAGTACTTTACGCGCGACGAGTGGCTCAATATGCTGCTGCGCTCGGCTGGCTACGAACCCAGCGAGCTTTCCGAGAAAGAGCGCCTCCACTTTATCGAGCGCATGGTGCCGCTTATCGAGCGCAACTACAACCTGTGCGAATTGGGTCCCCGCGGCACCGGCAAGAGCCATATCTACAAAGAGGTCTCGCCTTACGCCATCTTGCTTTCGGGCGGTCAGACCACCACGGCCAACCTGTTCGGCCGTATGAACTCCATGCGCGCCGATCGCGTGGGTCTGGTGGGCCACTGGGATTGCGTGACGTTCGACGAGGTCGCCGGCATGCGGTTTAAGGACACCAACGCCGTGCAGATCATGAAGGACTACATGGCGAGCGGCAGTTACGCACGCGGCCGCGACCAGATTAACGCCGACGCCTCCATGGTCTTTGAGGGCAACATCAACGACACCGTGCAAAATGTCCTTAAGACCACGCACCTGTTTGATCCGTTCCCGCCGGAGTTTAACAACGATTCGGCCTTCTTCGACCGTATCCATTACTACCTGCCGGGCTGGGAGATTCCCAAGATGCGCTCGAGCCTGCTGACCGGGCATTATGGCCTGATTACCGACTGCCTGTCGGAGTTTTGCAAGGAGATGCGCCGCAAAGACTTTACGCACCATATCGACCGGTATTTCCGCTTTAACAGTGACTTTAACAAGCGTGACGAGATCGCCGTGCGCAAGACCTTTAGCGGCCTTGCCAAGCTGCTGTTCCCCGACGAGGCCATGGACAAGGACGACGTGCGCTGGCTGTTGGATTACGCCATCGAGGGCCGTCGCCGCGTAAAGGAGCAGCTCAAGATTATGGCGGGCGTCGAGTTTATCGACGTCAACCTGGGCTATATGGATGCCGACAACCCGCAGGACGTGCACGTGGTGCGCGTGCCCGAGCAGAGCGAGGACACGCTGATTCCCGACGGGCCGCTGCTGTCCGGCCACGTGTTTGGCGTGGGCAGGTCGCAGGGCGGCGAGGTTGCCGTGTACAAGCTTGAGAACAAGGCCGTTGCCGGCGAGTGCAAGTTTAAGCACGAGGGCGTGGCCTTTAACAAGCCGGTGCGCGATACGCTGGAGGCCGCGTTCGACAACTTTGTGAATCTGGCGAACCGCGTGGCGCCGGGCATGCACATTGGCTCCAAGGATTACCTGCTGTTCTACAACGACCTGCAGAGCAAGGGGCTGTCCGAGGAGGTTTCGCTCGCCGAGTTTGTGGGACTTTGCTCCGCGGCGTGCAACCGCCCGGTGATGCCCGCGCTGGCGATTCCGGGAATCTTGCGCATGTCGGGCTCTATGGACGAGATCCGCGGGCTCGAGGACATTATGCGCGTGGCCAAAAACGCCGGCGCCAAGCGCGTGATTTTGCCGCTGAGCGCCATCGCGGGCCTGCAGAGTGTTTCGTCCGAGATTATCTCGGGGCTGAGCCCGGTGTTCTACATGGATGGCGATCCCGTCGACGCCGCGAAGAAGGCGCTGGATCTGTAGGGGTGCGGGCGAGCGGGGCGTTCGGTGTTCGGGCGCCCTGCGAGCATGTTGGCGTGTTCGAGTAGGGAGGCCTGCCATGGCGGACGAGCGTTCTGTTGGTGAGCTGCTCGACGAGCTGTTTGGCTTTGAATCGGTAACCAAGCGTCAGACGGCGCTTGAGCAGTACGATCGCGGGGAGTTGGTGCCCAAGGCACGCTCCCGCGAGCTACTGGGTGTGCTTAGGGGCGTCGAGACCGCCGAGCGCGCTGCACGCGAGTCTGCCGTGCGGGCTGTTGATACGTACGTGCGCCGTGTTGAGGGTGCGGCCCTTGCGCGCGCTCGCAAACAGGCGGGCGTTGTGGGTCCGCTGAAGATGGAGCGTCGCTATGCTGCCTTCTTGCGCATGGAGGACAAGGCCGAATTGCTGACGCGCCTGGAGCAGACGCTTTCGTTTATCGAGGTAAAGCTGCGGGCCAATACTGCGGACAGGGTTTGTGCGGCGTACGATGCCGCGGGGGCTTTAGTGCTGCAGGGCGTGGCGCGCCTGAGTGACGTGCGCGTTGTGGATGCCGTGCCCCTGGATGCCGATCTGCTGTGTACGCAGCTGGAGCAGCTGCGTTGTGCCGCCGATGCGACGGACCTTGCGGGCATGATCACAGCGACGTTTGAATCTGAGCTGAGTGCGACGGGGTCGCAGGGCGCTGACGGGTTTACGGGCGATTTTGCTGGCGATGTAGCTGGTGATGTGGCGTTGGAGCGTGAACTTACCAACGTGCGCGGCGCTGCGCAGCGAGCGCGCTTGGCGGCGCAGGCGTATCGGGCCGAGCGTGCCGCCCGCGTTGCGGGGAGCACGGTGGAGCCGGTATCGTTGCCCGAGTCTGTGTGCGTTGCGTGCGAGACGGCGTGCGATGCCGGGGAGCTTTCCGAGTTGCTCGCTCAGGTTAAGAAGTCGTTTGAGACCTACCGTCGTGTTGTTATCGACGGTGGGTTGTTCTGTGCGTTTGGCACGGGCTCGCCGCATGGGATCTGTAGTGGCTTGAGCTATTTTGACTACGATTCTCGGCTTGACGAAGATGTGTTGGTGGGTGAGTACGACGGCGCTACCAGGCATGATGTTCGGCGCGAGGTTCCGATTCCCGAGCTTGTGGATGAGGCTTCGGCCGAGGGCGGCGACTCGCTCGAGGTTACCGTGGCGCGCATGCGTGAGTTTAATGGGCGTCGCTACGATGGTGTGCTGGATGAGGACCCCGCGCGTCATGTGAATGCGTTTTGGTATGGACTCAAAAAGCTCAGCCAGTATTGCGAGACCGCCGTTCGTGTGGACGAGCGCGCTTGGGACTGCTTTATCGATAAGGTTCAGTATGCCTACGATGAGCCCGTGGGGCGCCTGGCCACGCAGATGGACGACAAGCAAGTGGCGGCTTTTGTTGCTGCCGTGGAAGTGCTTGGCGCTGACGAGTAAGGGCCTGGTTTGGCGGGAGGTTTCACCATGAAAATCGAAGTTGATGTAGACCAGCTGCGCGAGAGCCTGCTCGGCCGCGCGGGGAGTGCAGCCGGCGTGGGCTTTCCGGCCGCCATGCTCGACGTAGTGGATATCGAGGACGAGTCGCCCCAAGAGCTCCTAGCCCAAGCCGAACGCGAAGGCCTCGACCTCCGAGACCTTGCCGTCGACGACGACTGCGGAGCGTCTGACGACTGGTGACCCCGGGTCAGTTCATCCTTTTCTTCCTGAGATATAAGAGAAATCCCTTTTTGAACGTCCTTCGGGTTCCAAAAAAATAGCCGATCAGTCTTTGTATCTTCCTTGCTGTCAAACTTGATAGCCGTTAGCTCGATCGTACAGATGTAGTCAGCAACTTGGAATAGCCGGTAGGCTCGTGGTGTGGCTTCTCGGTATACGATGACATCCCTTGCTAGAACGTACTCAAGCGCAGAATGAATGACCTCCGTTACAATCGGTTGGCCGTTGTCGTAGTAAATCTTAACGGTGTCGTATCGCTGGAAGACTTTCAGATGGTCGAAAAGCTCAACTGTGAGGTCTCGCCTCATTCTCTCCGCGAGACCGTTTTGATTGCCGGCGAATTCGCTCATTCGGTATTGCAGACAGAGATAGCGTATGGGGAGATGCTGAATGAACGCGCGAAATGCGCTCAACATGTGCCTTCGCTGCTCCTTGGGAAGATCTTTGTAGTCGCCGTTTCCATTCAGTAGGGGTCCTGCATGAAAAGGCGTATTGGGAAGCGAGGACTGCGACAGGGCGCGCTCGTAGCGGTCAATGCGTTCAACGATTGCATCGTTTTGATCGTGAAAAACGAGGGTGACGAGGTAGTAGTTGGAGACGCCTCCGAGGTCGCCAGATTCGTCAACAAAGACGGAGAGTTCGCTCATGATGGGCCTCCATTTTTGCAAAAAAATGCCGGGGGTAAGACCCCGGCTCTTGGAGGCCCCTCTTTTGGAGGGAACCGTATTCTTTATACCATGAGATAAGGGGTGCTTTCAAGTAATATTATAATAAGCAAACATATGTTCGTCAAACTACCTGCGAAAAGTCCTTAGCCGTCCAGAGGTGGGTAGAGCGGCTCGTAAATTGCTGGCGCAATGGTCCGGCGTTTTCCCGAGAAGTATTTAGTCTTGACTCGCATAAAAAATGCCGGGGGACATCCCCCGGCTCTTGGAGGTCCCTTTATTCGAGGGTACCGATTTTTTTATAGCATGAGATCGGACGGCTTTCAAATGGCGCCATGTGGATGGGATGGGATGGCGCGCCTGATAAAGCCCTCAATGAATGGCATCTAACTAGCGTTCGTGATATAAAGAAATCGGTCATCTCAAAAGAGAGGGCTTCCAAGTGCCGGGGACGTTTTCCCCGGCTTTTTTCATTTCGGTGTCAATTCAAATGTTTTTCAACCCATCCCCTCAATAACTTGCGGTGAAATAGGGACTGAAATGGCTGTTCAGAAGCCTATTCAATCCCTATTTCACCGCAACTTATGGGTGGGGATGGCTACGATGCCAGTGTGGCAATGACGGCTTCGTCGCCGGCGTATATGAGGGTGTTGCCGTCTGGGATGATCGTTTGGCCGTCGCGCTTGAGCATCACCACAATAAACGGATGCTTGCCTTGCGGCACATCGCGCAGGCGCTGGCCGGCCAGGCGACCGTGGGGCGTCACGGTGACCTCGCGCAGCGTAACCTCGGCACGCTCTTCGAACGTTGGGGCGGCCATCACCAGCAGATCGCCTTCCTGGATCACGGTATCGCCGTTGGGCAGCACTGGGTGCGCGCCGTCGCGAAGCACCAGGACCACGAGCATGTCCGTGGCGCTGCCGATGTCCGCGAGTGAGCGTTCGGCAAACGGATGTCCAGCGCCCACCTTGAGCTTTACAAACGACATGCCGTCCTCGTCGCGGTAGTCGTTAAAGGTGCGGCGCACGTCGCCGGTCGCATCGATCATATCGAGCTTCTTCGCTACCGCCGGCAGCAGCGAGCCCTGCACCACAATGCTCGACACGGCAATCACAAACACCAGGTCAAACAGGTCGTGACCGCCAGGAACGCCGGCCACCACGGCAAAGAGACTAAAGACGACCGAAGCTGCTCCGCGCAGACCCGCCCAGCTTACGAGCGCAACCTGGCGAGGGTTCGTCCTAAACGGCGCCAGCAGCATGCCTACGGCGATGGGGCGGCTCGCAAAGAGCATAAACGCCATGAGTGCCAGGCCCGGTAGCAGCATTTGCGGCAGGCGTGCGGGTGTAACGAGCAGGCCCAGCAAAAAGAAGATGGTCATCTCTGCCATCTCGGTGAGGGTGTCAAAGAAGTGCGCCATCTCGACTTTGCCGGTGATGTCGCTGGCACCCAGCACAATGCCGGCCAGGTATACAGCCAAAAAGCCGTTGCCGCCCAGGTAGCTCGGCAGCGCGTAGGCGACGATGGCCACGGCGAACAAAAAGATGGTCTGCGCGTCCTTGGCCGTTGCGTGCGCGCGTTCAATCAGGCGGCCCGCCGCCCAGCCGATGGCAAGGCCCAGGCCCACGCCCAGGATAATCTGCTTGGCCAGCAGTGCGGGAATGTTGATGTCGCCGCCGGCCGCGAGTGTAGCGAGCACAGCGGTGAGCATGTAGGCGACGGGGTCGTTGGAGCCCGATTCGACCTCGAGCAGCGAGTCGGTGCCGCCCCTCAGCGAAAGGCTGTGCTCGCGCAGAACGCTAAAGACGCTGGCCGCGTCGGTGGACGCCACGACCGATCCCAGCAGCAGGCCGCCGATCCAGTCGAAACCCAGCACAAAGTGGGCGAATACGCCGGTGATGCCGGCAGTGATGACGACGCCGAGCGTGCTCAGCAGCACCGCCGGCGCAGCGACGGGCTTGGCGCGGTCGATATTGGTGTTAAAGCCGCCGTAGAACATGATGAACAGCAGCGCCGTGCTGCAGACGGTTTCGGTGAGTGCGTAGTCGCTAAAGTCGATATGCGTCGGGCCGTTGACGCCCAACAGCATGCCCAGCGCGATAAAGATGAGCAGGGTGGGGAAGGGGAGTTTTTTGCCGACGGGTTTGATGGTCAGGCACAAAATGATGACGAGGCCGATAAAGAGAAGGATCTGGTTCATGGATAGTGTCCGCTCCTGGGTGGTTGGCGTGGCACGGTCAGTTGTCTGCGGTCATTTGTACCCAGAGATGGTGGGTTTATGGGGTTGGATTGCGGGCGTGCGCGATATCGTCATAGACGGCTGCCGTCTTTGCCTCTGCTCGGAAACCCTTTCCAGCTTTATTGCAACGGAGTACAATGGGTAACGTTTAAGTTCAACTTGAAGTTTTAGTTGCGGCGCCGGGCTTCGGCCGCAATGCAAGGAGAGGCGTACCATGGCGATCTATGTGACATCTGATGCTCACGGGCACGTGCGTGCGCTTGACGAGGCCCTGTCTAAGATCTCGTTGACGTCCGACGACACGTTGTACGTGCTGGGCGACATGATCGATCGCGGGCCCGATCCGGTCGGCGTTATTAAGCTCGTGCGCTCGCTGCCCAACGCCCGCGTGCTCAAGGGCAATCACGAGCAGATCATGCTCGATGCCATCATTGGCCAGGATCCGCTCGATGCCGAGACCTGGGATATCAACGGTGGCTGGACGACGCGTGAGCAGCTCAACGACATGGAATTTGAGGCATACGAGGAGCTCGTGCGATGGATGGCCGCGCTGCCGCTCTACGCGGTGGTCGAGACCGAGGAGCGCCCGTATCTGCTGGTACATGCCGGTATTGAGACCGAGGCGGCGCAGGCGTTTTTGCTTGAGCATGGCGTCGATTGTGCCGATGGCGTTGGAGCGGTGGGTGCCGATTGCGAGCTGCTGCAGCAGATGCTCGCGGTGCAGTCGTCCGATGACCTGCTGTGGATTCGTCATGGCTATTGGGATGCGTCGACCGGGCTGCTTTCTGCCGAGGGCAAGGGCCCGGTCGTGGTGAGCGGTCACACGCCCACGGTATCGCTTGGGCGCTATTGCGAGGTCGGTGGTCTGGCGGGGCTCGATGAGGAATCGGGACGCGGGCAGATCGTGCGCTTGGGCGGCGAGGACACTGCTGGTGTGCCCGATCGCATCGACATCGACTGCGCCGCCGCCACCGGCTCCGAGTTCGGCCGCGTGGGCATCCTGCGGCTCGATGATGGGGCGGAGTTCTACGCGAACATCAACCCGGGCGAATAATTGTTGCAAGTGGTAGCTAATTTGGGACGGGGCTTTTTTGACTACTTTTGCCCTTCTGCTCGCTAATTGATTTCTCTGGGACGGGGATTAAATAATCATTTGGCTGCCCGCTGGCTAAGTGAGTAGACTTTTTTGGAAATGCCGAGCACCCAACATATTTGCCTCAATAAAACCGCAGGTCAAAGACTTGTGCTCTGTCGGTGTGGTCCGGGATTCAGTATAAGTCTACTCACTTAGTTTTGCGTGTCCGCAACGAGACCCCAGCCGGGGTGATTCCATCGCAAATTCCGGTGACCGGGCAGCTAATTAGGCGCCGTATGGGTTGCGGTCGCGTTCGATGCGTTGGCGGATGTGGGCGTACTCGATAATCAGTAGCACCAGGAGTAGGGCCATGATGGCTAGGTAGCTCACCACGGCGCCCATCAGACCCAGCAGCTTAATCAAGATCACCGGCAGCACCACGCTTACGGCGAAGCAGATCAGGTAGATCTTGGTGACGTCTCCAGCGTGGCGCAGCACCGTGATGATGGCGTAGATAAAGTCGATGGCCGCGGTGACGCCGCCGGCGACGACCATCAGCAGCGCCAGCGTACGGTAGCGCTCAAAGCTGAGGCCGTACATAAAGCTCATGAGGGGAATACCGGGACCTGCCATAAATGCGGCGCACACGCCGGTGATGACCACGATCAGCGCCATAACGGCAACAATAATCAGGTCAAAGCGATGACGCTTGCGAGGATTAGCCCAAATGCTCGACAAGCGCAGGAGCTGCGGTTTATAGATAAATCCAATGCTCAGCAAAATAGCCTGCGCCGGAAAGAACAGGGCATTAAAGTACAGCTGATATTTGTATGCCAGCGTGCCTTCCATCACAAACTTGGGCATGTTCTCAATTAGGTTGAACAGGAACAGTGCACCAAAGAGCGGGGCGCACTGGACAAACAGGTGGCCGACCTCGCGCAGGCTCACGCGGCGCGATTTTTCGGTCTCGAGCAGGGCGAGCGGCGCGGTGACCAGCACGAGCGAGACGATCGCGGTGACACCCATGGCCATGGCCGCGATGGGCATGCTGCGTGTGAGGAACAGCGCCACGCTGAAGACCGCGATGACGCCGACGGAGCGTAGCGTTTGGCTCATTCCAGCCAAGTAGAGTTTGTCGGCCTGCTGCAGGCGGCCTTCGTACACGTCGGCGATGCCGTCGATGACCTTATACAGGTAGACGCCCAGGCCGATCGTCGCCATCTGCGCGTCATAGCCGCGGGCGCTGCTGTACATGAGGCCGCAGCCTAGGGCGAGCGCTCCGCAAAGCCAGCGGTTGAGCTGGTAGGAGGCAAAGGACGTCTTTTCGTCGATGTCTGAGACGTGGAAATTGCGCACGCCGTAGTTGCATGCGATCATGATGAGCGTGCCGGTGACGAAGGCGATGGAGAACTTACCGGCCTCCTCGGCACCCGCGAGCTGTGTGGACACGATGGTGAGCAGAGGAAACGCCATGCCCCACACGGCGGTGCCGAGGGTGTTCCAAAGATAGTCGCGGCGGGTGGCGTGCTCTTCGTATTCCGCTTCCTGCATGGAGAAGCCGCCGCCGTAGACGGCGCCGAGCAGACGGTTCCACCAAGCGTTGACCATGCGGTGGATGGGGCCGGGTTGGCGATTGCGCTCGCGGCGACGGCGTGTGGCTTGGCTGCTATCGGGTCCGCCGGCGTTGCGCTGACTCAGCTCCTGGATGCGCGCGAGCTCTTCGGCCGTGTGGGAGGCAGGGAAGAGGCCGTTCTCGATGCGGCCGCCCTGGGCCCTTGCGGTGCCGCTGCCCGCTACGGCGGAGTCGGCGACGCCATTGCGGCGGGCGATGGCGCGGCGAATGCTATCGAGGGGCGTGATGCTCAAAGCGGGGTCCTTTCTATTGCTGCGCTCTAGTATAGTCGCGGTGGTATCCATTCGTGTTTTTGAACAGGTTGTTCAATAATTTCGGCGGCGCCATTCAGTAGTCGGCACTTAGGGACGTTCCTTATGTGCCGGCACTTTGGGAACGTCCCTAAGTGCCGGCATCCGGGGACACTCCTTGAATGTTGCCTGTTCAAGAGTGTCCCCAATGACTAGTCGTTTAAGAACGTCCCCAATGACTGGGCCGCTTGCCTGCGATTTTTGACCGTTGGGCGGGCTTGCCGCCCTTGCCGCAAAAACGTTTTTGCATATCGGGTACAACGGGCTTTACGTGAGTAAAGTGCGCGCCGCGTCCACGTGCCGCGTTTTTAAAGGAGGCCCCATGCCTGGTGTTACCCCTGCAGAAGTTCTGTCCAATTTTGGTATTACGCTGGTCGAAGATCCCGCCGAGAATCAACCCCGTCTGCTGGTCGATCTGCCCGCCGCGGAGCTCGTCGAGCACGCTATCCGCCGCGAAGAAGGCCGCATGGCATCCAACGGCGCGCTGGTGATCGAGACGGGGGAGCGTACCGGCCGTTCCCCCAATGACCGCTTTATCGTTGACACCCCCGATGTTCACGACAAGATTGCCTGGGGCGCGGTCAACCGCCCGCTGTCCGTCGAGAGCTATGAGGCCATCAAGGCCGGCATCGTCGACTATCTCAACGAGCGCGACGTGTTCGTCACCCGCGGCATGGCAGGCGCCGACCGCAACCACACGCGTCGACTGCTCGTTGCCTGCGAGCGAGCCAGCCAGGCACTCTTTATCAAGCAGATGCTCGCCCGCCCGCTTGCCCGCGAAATCGCGCGCACCGGCGAGCCTGACTTCTGCGTGCTCGCAGCGCCCGGTTACCAGTGCGATCCTGTCATCAAGGGCCTCAACTCCAGTGCCGCCGTGGTCATCAACTTCCAGGAACGCGTGATTCTGGTCGCCGGCACCGGCTATTCCGGCGAGATTAAAAAGTCGATCTTTAGCGTCATGAACTATCTGCTGCCCGTCGAGGACGACGTGCTGCCCATGCACTGCTCGGCCAGCATGGATCCCGTCACGCACGAGACCGCCGTGTTCTTTGGCCTGTCCGGCACCGGCAAGACCACGCTTTCGGCCAATCCCACGCGCCTGCTGATCGGCGACGACGAGCACGGTTGGTCCGACATGGGTATCTTCAACATTGAGGGTGGCTGCTACGCAAAATGCGAGGGCCTGGACGCCTTCCACGAGCCCGAGATCTTCAACGCCGTCCGTTTTGGCGCCATTTGCGAAAACGTGGTGCTCGACGAGAACCGCAAGCCCAACTACGACGACATCTCGATCACGCACAACACGCGCGTGGCCTATCC
>JAXIYS010000003.1:0-1935 GCA_036304385.1 Collinsella sp.
CAATGGGGACAGGCACCTTTGTGGTGGTCGGGACTTCCAAACCATCACAACATTCGATGAAAATCGCGATTTTGACGAAAAGCGTCGAATGTTGTGATGGTTTTCGTTGCGGGCGGGACGGTTTTCATTGTGGACGGTGCGGTTTCGCTGCAGAACCGCCAGCCCGCCGTCCTCGTTACGTTTTCGCTGCATTTGGGTAAAGTGCCTGCTCCAAGCCGGCGTTGTCCTGTATACTAGAGCGGTTTAACTGTTATGCGGAAGGGAGCGCCTATGGCACTCAGCGAGAAAGACGTGCGCGGCATCGCCGAGTACGCAAAGATCGCACTGACCGATGACGAGCTCACCCAGATGACGTCCTACATGAACGATGCCGTCCAGATGCTCGAGCCCGTCCTGCAATATGACTTGCCCGACGTGGAACCCACGTTCCATCCTATCGGAAGCCTGTCCAACGTGATGGGCGATGACCTGCGCGAGCCCGAGCGCGATCTGCCGCTCGACGTCGCGCTCGAAAACGCCGGCAGCGTGCGCGACCGCTACTTCCGCGTGCCGTCCATTTTGGGAGAGGGGGAGAGCGAGTAATGGCGCAGAGCTTCGATTCCCTTACCGCTGCCCAGATTGCCGCGGGCGTTGCCGCCGGCGACTTTACCGCTACCGAGGTGGCCCAGGCCTCCCTTGCCGCCATCGAGGCGCGCGAGGGCGGGGTCCAGGCATTCCTGCAGGTGGCGCCCGAGCTTGCGCTCGAGGCCGCCGCGCGCGTGGATGCCGACCGTGCCGCAGGCAAGCCGCTGCCCCCGCTTGCGGGCGTGCCGCTGGCGATCAAGGACAACATGAACCTCGTGGGCACGCGCACCACCTGTGCCTCCCGCATGCTCGGGGACTACCAGAGCGTCTACACCGCCACCTGCGTCCAGCGCATGCTCGATGCCGGCTGCTTGCCTATGGGCAAGGCCAACATGGACGAGTTTGCCTTTGGCAGCTCCACCGAGAGTTCGGCGTTCCACCGCACCAACAACCCCTGGGATACCGAGCGCGTGCCCGGCGGCTCCTCGGGCGGCTCCGCTGCCGCCGTCGCCGCGGGCGAGGTTGCGCTCTCGCTGGGCTCGGATACCGGCGGCTCCATTCGCCAGCCGGCGTCGCTGTGCGGCGTGGTGGGCTTTAAGCCCACGTATGGCGCCGTGAGCCGTTACGGCGTGGTTGCCTTTGGCTCGTCGCTCGACCAGGTGGGCCCCTTTGGCCGCACGGTCGAGGATGTCGCGCTGGCCATGAACGCGCTTACCGGTGCGGGCCACGATTCGTACGACTGCACCAGCCAGGATTGCGCCGTCGACTTTACCGAGCATCTCAACGACAGCATCGAGGGCAAGCGCGTGGGCATCATCCCCGCGTTTATGGAGGCCGAGGGCCTGACGCCCGAGGTCAAGGCCGCTGTTCAGCGCGCCGCCCAGGAGCTGCAGAACCAGGGTGCCGAGCTGGTCGAGGTCGACCTGCCACACCTGGACGCCGCCATCGCCGCCTACTACGTCATCGGCCCGGCCGAGGCGTTCTCCAACTTGGCCCGCTTCGATGGCATTCGCTACGGCTATCAGGAGGAGGGCTGCGCCAACCTGTCCGACCAGAGTTCGCTGTCGCGCGCCCACGGCTTTGGCGCCGAGGCCAAGCGCCGTCAGATGCTCGGCGCCTACCTGCTGAGCTCGGGCGTGTACGACAAGTACTACTACGCCGCGCAAAAGGCCCGCACGCTCATCACGCAGGACTACGACGCCGCGTATGCCAAGGTGGACACCATCCTCATGCCCGCCTCGCCGCGCACGGCCTTTAAGTTTGGCGAGATCAGCGATCCCACGCAGATGTACCTTTCGGACCTGTACACCATCTCGCTCAACATTTGCGGCAACGGTGGTATCTCGGTGCCGCTGGGCCTGGGCGAGGACA
>JAXIYS010000004.1:0-51377 GCA_036304385.1 Collinsella sp.
ACCTCATGTCACCAGTCATCAACGTGCGCAGGTCGGGCAGGTCGTAGCGCAGGGCCGCGACGCGCTCGGCGCCAATGCCAAAGGCGAAGCCGGTGTACTTCTCGGGGTCGATGCCGCAGTTGATCAGGACGTTGGGGTCGACCATGCCGCAGCCCAGAATCTCAATCCAGCCGCTGTGCTTGCAGAAGTTGCAGCCCTTGCCGCCGCACACGTGGCAGCTCACGTCCACCTCGCCGGAAGGCTCGGTGAAGGGGAAGAAGTGCGGGCGGTAACGCGTCTTGCGATCCTCGCCAAACATGCACTTAACAAAGTAGTCGAGCGTGCCCTTGAGGTCGCCAAAGGTGATGCCCTCGTCGACGACCAGGCCCTCGATCTGGTTGAACTGCGGCAGGTGGCAGGCGTCGGCCGTGTCGGGACGATAGACGGTGCCCGGGCAGATCATGTAGATGGGCGGCTTCTGCGACTCCATGGTGTGGATCTGCACGCCCGAAGTCTGGGTGC
This sequence comes from Collinsella sp., assembly GCA_036304385.1. Lineage (GTDB taxonomy): Bacteria > Actinomycetota > Coriobacteriia > Coriobacteriales > Coriobacteriaceae > Collinsella. The sequence goes on from JAXIYS010000004.1 coordinate 502, forward strand.
GAAGCAGCACGTCGGACTCGCCATGGGCGTGTGCCTCGGGGTGCGCGACGCTGCCGGGGTTGTTGTCGACCACGTAGAAGGTATCGCGGGCCGAGCGGCTCGGGTGATCCATGGGAGCATTGAGCGCAGTGAAGTTGTAGTAGGAGGTGTCGACCATGGGGCCGGACTCGACGGTGTAGCCGATGCCGCAGAAGATGTCCTCGGCCTCCTCGATGATCTGCTTGATCAGGTGCTGGTGACCGATCTGCGGACGGATGCCCGGCAGCGTGATGTCGACGGCCTCGTGCTCGAGTGCGTGCTTGAGGGCGGCGGCCTTCATCTCGGTGGTGCGCTCGTCAAGCATGCCCTCGATCAGCTGGCGCATCTCGTTGGCGCGCTTGCCCATCATGGGACGATCCTCGGGGGCGAGCTTGCCCATCATGCGCATCAGGCCGGTGATGCGGCCCTTGCGGCCGAGCAGCTCAACGCGCGCAGCCTCGAGCTTGGCGGCGTCGTCGGCGCCTGCGACGAGCTCCTTGGCCTCTTCCTCGAGTTTGACCAGATCATCAATCAGACTCATGTCTTCCCTTTCGTCTCTCGCGCTCCTCGCTTGCCGAGGCGGCTGCCGCCGTCTGACGTTGCGAAAACGCGGCCCGGTTCGGCAACAAAAAACCGCCCTCGGGCATGTGCATTGCCCAAGGACGGTTGAATTCCGCGGTACCACCTTGTTTGACCCGACGGATGTCTGGCCCGTCGCGCCCACTCTTTGCCCCTTGTCGCGAGGCTCACGGCTTCCCTACTGGGGACATCGCCGCCACTGGCCGCGCGCCCGTTGAGGTTGCTGCTCGGGAGTGAACGCTTGGCCCTTGCCACCGCAGGAAGGCTTGCAGCCCATGACCTTCCCTCTCTTGCCGGCGACGCGGCGGGCAAAACCCTCTCCGTCAACGCATTGGGCTATAGGATAGCACATTGTGTGGGCGCATCGCCGCGTTCCATTTTGTTCGTGCTGGGTACAAGGCAAGTAGCTGTGCAAACTGGCCGTGCGCCTATCCGTGGTGCTCGGCTCGCGAGATCAAGGATATGGTATGGGAAAGAAACTCGATAAGAAAGCCAAGCCCGCAGCGGGCAAGACGCCCAAAGGCATGAAGGTCGATAAGGCCGTCAAAAAATTCCGCAAGCTCGAGGGCAAGCTGTGGACCCGCGAGTACCTGCTCAAGATTGCCGAGTTTGACGGCGCGACCATTGCTCCCGCCAACGGTGCCGCCGCCCGTGCCGACGCCATGGGCACCCTTGCCGGCGAGCACCATAAGCTCCTGACCAGCGAAAAGTCTGTCGAACTTGTGCGCTCGCTGGCACGCGAAACCGTCGCCGGCGGCAAGATCGACGACCCGCAGCTGCTCGACGAGATCCGCGTGCTCGGCCGCGACCAGCGTGAAGCGAGCGTCATTCCCACCGAGGAGGCCGAGGCCTGGACCAGGCTCACCTGCGAGGCCGACGCCGTGTGGCACAAGGCCAAGACGGCCAATGACTGGGCGAGCTTTGAGCCCTATGTAGATAGAATCGTCGCCCAGCTTAAGCATCAGGCCGAGCTCATGGACCCCAAGCGCGACCCATACGATGTTTGGCTCGACCAGTACGAGCGCGGCCTTTCCGCCAAGAGCTTCGATGCGTTTTGCGATGAGGTCAAGGCGACGGTCGTGCCGCTCGTGCACGCCATCGGCGAGCGCGGCCAGCAGCCCGCTGCCGACTTTTTGCACGCCCGCGTGCCCGAGGCCGCCCAGCGCGCCATGAGCTTCGACCTTATGAAGCTCGTCGGCCTTAACCTGGACGACACCACGCTTGCCTTTACCGAGCACCCGTTTAGCGAAGGCTTTGCCGTGGGCGACGCGCGCATCGCGACGCACATCTACGAGGACGACTGCATCTCCAACGTCTACAGCATCATCCACGAGGCGGGACACGCCATGTACGAGCTGGGCGTCAATCCTGCCTATGCGCGCACCTGTCTGGAGGGCGGCACCTCCATGGGCATCCACGAGAGCCAGAGCCGCTTTTTCGAAAACACCGTGGGTCGCAGCCGCGCCTTTATGGGCCCGCTGCTCGAGGTACTGCGCCGCCACGCGCCCGAGGTCTATGGCAGCGTGGACGAGGATACGCTCTACCACGCCGTGAATATCGCACAGCCGTCGCTGATCCGCACCGAGGCGGACGAGCTCACCTATCCGCTGCACGTTATGGTGCGCTACGAGATTGAGCGCATGCTGTTTGCCGGCGAGGCCACGGCCAAGGACATCCCCGCGCTTTGGAATCGCTTTATGGACGAGTACCTGGGCATTCCCGTTCCCGACGACACGCACGGCTGCCTGCAGGATACGCACTGGAGCGGTGGCTCGTTTGGCTACTTCCCCACCTATGCGCTGGGCAGCGCCTACGACGCCATGTTCGTGCCGGCCATGTGCCGCGATGGCGTCGACCTTACCGGTGCCTGCGCGAGCGGCGATCTGGCGCCCGTCCGTGCCTGGCTGGGCGAGCACATTTGGCAGTGGGGCCGCTCCAAAGACGCGCCGGAACTCATCAAGGGCGCCTGCGGCATGGCATTCGATGCTCGTTACTACTGCAGCTACCTGCAGGACAAGTTCACCACGCTGTACGAGCTGTAAAGCTTAAGCAACACGCCATCGCCAACGCCAACCATGTTGGCGCCAATGTTCTGGTGACGTCAGCGAAAACGGCCCTAAGCGAGCAAGGTGACGTGAAATGAAAGGGCGCTGACCTTCTGGTCGCGCCCTTGAAATTGAACGTCAGATTGCCGCTTGGGGCCGTTTGCAGCGTCGAGCGGTTTCGCGGTTTGGTAAAACCGCGTAACTATAAAGCTTCCAGAGCACTTGCGATGCGCTTCATGGCGGCGTCGGCGGCCGGTTGGTCCGGAGCCTCAGCCAGCACGCGAATCACCGATTCGGTTCCGCTCTTGCGCACCAGCACGCGGCCCTCGCCCGCCAGCGCGGCCTCGGCCTCGGCAATCGCATTCTGCACGCCCATGTTCTCGAGCGCGGCATCCTTGTCGACCACGCGCACGGCAACCTGCGCCTGCGGCAGCAACTTGCACGGAGCCGTAAGCTGCGAGAGCGTCTCGCGCTCGGCACGAATCACTTCCATCACACGCAGCGAGGTCATAATGCCGTCGCCCGTGCGCTCGATATCGCCAAAGATCGTATGGCCCGTCTGCTCGCCGCCCAGGCTGTAGCCGCCCTCGCGCATCTTTGCATACACGTGACGGTCGCCCACGCCGCTGGTCACGGCGCTCAGGCCGGCAAGCTCCAGCGATTTGATCAGGCCAAAGTTGCTGGCGATCGTCGGCACCACGGTACCGCCCGAGAGGCGCCCGTGCTTGTTCAGATACACGCCGCACACGTACAGGATCTGATCGCCGTCGACCACGCGGCCGCGCTCGTCCACGGCCAGGCAGCGGTCGGCATCACCGTCGTAGGCAAAGCCCACATCCAGGCCCTGCTCCACCACGTGGCGCTGCAGGCGCTCCATATGCGTAGAGCCGCAGTCAACGTTGATATTAAAGCCATCGGGCGCGGCATTGATCACGCGCACATCGGCGCCCAGCGCGTCGAACACCGGCTTGGCCACCGAGGACGCCGAACCGTTGGCGCAGTCGATGCCGATCTTGACGCCCTGCAGCGAAAAGTTCGCGCTCGCGATGAGCGAGGCAATATAGCGGTTGCGACCCTGCATGTAGTCCACCGTGGCGCCGATGTGGTTGCCCGTGGCCAGCGGCACCTCGCTCTTGCCATCGATATAGTCCTCGATGAGCTCCAGCACGTCCTCGTCCATCTTAAAGCCGTCGCTGTTGACGAGCTTAATGCCGTTATCGCAAAACGGGTTGTGGCTCGCGCTGATCATGATGCCGCAATCGAAACAGCCCTCCACGGTCTGATGCGCCACGCCCGGCGTGGGGATCACGTGCAGCATATATGCGTCCGCACCGCTCGCGACCAGGCCACTCACCAGCGCCGCCTCGAACATATAGCTCGAGCGACGCGTGTCCTTGCCCACGATCACGCGCGCCTTGGCCCCGCGGTTGGCGCCGTAATACCAGCCCACAAAGCGGCCGATCTTATAAGCGTGCTCTACCGTCAGCCCAACGTTGGCCTCGCCGCGAAAGCCGTCGGTGCCGAAGTATTTCATAAGAGATCCTCTCTATAGACAAAGGCGCGCCGCCAAAGCAACGCGCCGCCAGCCTATTATCCTTTAAAGCAACCGCAGGGGCTACACCGTGAGGAACATCATCACGATGATCATGGCAAAGCCGATAAGATCGGTCGGCAAAAACACCGTGCCCAGCATAACGGCACTCGTGATGGTCGCCGAGACCGGCTCCACGGTTCCGATCAAGCTCGCACGCACCGAGCCGATGTCCTTGACGCCCTGCATATAGAGCATGTACGCCAAAAACGAGCCCACGACTACAAACACCGCGAGTGCCTCGACGCCGGCGGCATCGAGCGCCGGCATATGGGCCCAAGGCTGCACGATGGTGCAGGTGATGATACCAGCCGTGAGCATGGCTGAGCCCGTGACGATGGGGCTGCCGTATTCGGGCAGGATCTTGGCGGGAATCACCGCCATGCAGGTGGCGCTCACCGCGCACATAAGGCCCGCCACCAGACCGAGCGGCGAGATGCTCAGGCTCGTGGGGTCGCCGCCGGTGGCGATCAAAAACGTGCCGCCAAGGGCCAGGCCGATACCGATAACCTCACGCATGCGCGGTTTGCGGCGATCGGTGATGCAGGTATATCCCATGATGATGACCAGCTGCAGGCACTGAAGGACCGTCGCGGTTCCGGCGTTGGTCAGGCGCACGGCCGAAAGATAGCAAAACTGGTTGAACAGCAGGCCAAAGGCGGTAAAGAGCAATAGCTGCTTGCGGTCGGCCGGCGTCGTCCAAAGCTTGACCAGGCGCGCACGGTCGCGCGCGACGACCACGACCATAAAGAGCAGGCCGGCAAGAATCTGGCGCACGCTCATGAGCCACAGCGTATCGACATGGTAGGTATCGAACAGGAAGCTCGCGCTGGTACCCGAGAAGCCCCAAAACGAACCGCCCACCAGCGTAGCCAAGACGCCCGTGATCAACTTGCGTGTCGAAGCGCTGTTCAGGCGATTGCGCCATGCACGGCGGGTGCTACGGCTGAGCTCGTCGGTGCCCTCGGGCACATCAATGTTCGATATATCGGTCATCGGCACCGAAGCCCCTGCGCCTTCGACCTGCTCGGCACACTCTTTGCTCATTCCACTCCCCCGAAACAGCCTGGAAACAATTCGGCTTACCTTACCACGGCGAAGGCATCAGCTGGAGGCTTGTCCGCTTATCGGTAGGACAATTCCGCAGGCGTCTTTCCATAGCTCGATACCGCAATGGCCTTGCATTATGCGACAGCCAAATCGCGGCAGCAGGCTCTTTTGAAATGGATATGACAAAGCCCCCGAATTCCACAATGTAAGCGATTTTTAAAAATGTTCTTGCCACCGAGTTCAGGCTCCGTTATATTATCCCTTGCGCGCTTGCGCACCCTTGATCGGGCGTTTAGCTCAGGGGGAGAGCGCTTCCCTGACACGGAAGAGGTCAGAAGTTCAAATCTTCTAACGCCCACCAAATGTTCGCAGCTCAGAGGCTATGTCCTCTGGGCTGTTTTGTTTTATGTCGCCAAATCCGCTGGCAGCTCCAACCGCCCAAGCAACCACCCTGCCCATGCACAAAACCGCGTCAATAGCCACCGAGGCCGAGACCAACGCGTCTCGAACCCATCCGAGCCGCAACTTCTCGACAAAACGCCGCGATGTCTGCGCCCTGCGGTATCCTTGAGCCACTTGCACCTGCAGCACCAAGGAGCCGCCATGCGCACCGAGCTCGATGTCCCCTTTTCGCACAAAGAAGAAGCCAAGGCGCTGGGCGCCAAATGGGACCGGACCAAGAAGATCTGGTATGTACCCAGCGGCGTCAACCCCGAGCCCTTTGCCGAGTGGCTGCCCGGTGTTGACCGATCCGACCCCTCAGCGCCGTATATATATCTAGTACTGGGCAAGCGCGAGTGCTGGAAGTGTCACAAAGAGACCTCGGTCGCGGCCTTCGGCATTCCCTATCGAACCGATAACGACGAGAGCATCGCCATCGCGCACGCGCCCAACGAAGCCAGGTACATTGCCATTGACACGGCCAACGCCAACGCACTCGCCATCGTGCCCACTCTTGGCTGCGTGCCGGGCGAGATCCGCGACTACCTTCATAAGCGCTGCGGCTACAAGCCCGTAGGCGCGCGAGCCTCCAAAGCCCCGTCGCTCGGCAACACGTGCACCAGTTGCGACGCGCTGCAAGGCAGCCGCTATCTGTTCGAGGAGCCCTCGTCCCCGTTTGCCCTCACTGCCATCAACAAGCTACCGGCACTGGAGTTTGTGCGCGTCGAAGTTGCCGGCGTCTTTGGCGTCCCGGCCACGCGCACCAATTTTGACCAGGCGCTCTTTACCTGGGCACGCGACCACCACGCCGAGTTCCACAAGACCCTGTTCGAGGGAATCTACCTGTAGGGCAAGGCTCGAAAATCGAGTCCAGATATCCTCGAAAATCGAGTATGCACAGGTAGTTGAATTGCCGACTCGAAGGCTACAACCCCAGGATGTGCTCTAGATAGCCTTTGTTAAACCAGAACGATTGCCTAGTCATCCAACGTCCATCGGGCAACTCGTAGGCGTTCCTCGCAATGTCGCCGATTTCGGTTCCGTCGGCGAATCTGTACGCAGCTTTTGAGGTATGCGGGCGAACGTGGACAATCGAGTTGTCCGCCATACCGGGCAGATTGTTGGTCACCTTGAGCTTTCCACTCGCGTCCCGATACGGACTGAGCTTAACGCCCTCACGAATTACCTTGCGAGTCTCATCCCAGCAGGCCTTTGCGGGGCCCTCGATTTCGTTTGCCGGCATTGCCCAGAATAGGCAGCGGTCAAGACGCCACTCCCCCTCGTGGTCCTCACGGAACACGACAAAGAAGAAACGGTTGGTCTCAAGGCGCGCACGGAAGGATGACGTTTCCCAATCCTCATTGATTAGCTGCTTAAACTCAAACGGAGGGAAAGACATTGCCTGCTCGATGTGTCCCCTCTTATTAACGCGACAAACGCGGACGTTAATCCCAGCCTTAACGAACTCCTCGGCAGCATTGCTTTTAATTCCGAGCATTCGATAAACGAGTGTCGTCCATTGCGCCTTGTTTCCCGTGTATTCCAGGCCGTACTGCTCTGCAATCTGGCGATCGGTTTCACCATAGTGGCGCTCGATAAGCGCAGTAACGTAGCTTTCGAAATCAATGGACTTGTCGCCGGCCTGGACGATACTCTCGCCAATGCGCGGAGCACCGAGAACATAGGTATGAAGCACATAGTCCATGTACGAGCGCTTGAGTGAGAAGGCACGACGCTTCGCGCGACGGTGCTCGATCTCGCCCGTATCGGTGTTGAAGTACTCGTAATACTGGTCAACCCACATCGTCGCTTCGGTTGCGCCCTTTGTGCAGGCGCCCAAGTAGGTGGTCATGCCCTCCGACAGCTCGTCCGCGCGACCATCCTGAATGTACGAAATGATCTTCTCGTAGTCGGCGCGAATGATCTTCATATCCTCTTCGGGCAGACGAACCATGACTGCACGCTCAATGCGCTGGTCGTATTTGTCGATGGAGCGGTCACGGCCGTAGTAGATCAGCAGGATATTGCTGAGCTTGGTCTTGAGATGCGAGCTGTCGTAGTCGAGCGAAACGGGACGGTCGTAGGGAATCATCGTCAAGACAAGACGCTCGCCGGCAGACTTGCGACCATCCTTGAGCACGTCGAAGCATGTTGCCTTGAGTTCCACACCCGCCTCGGGAAAGTCCGGCCGATCGTCGCTGTTGGCTTTGTAGCCAAAGTAACGCTCCTCGATCAGGGTTCCCATACCGCCCTTGTACTTCTTAGACCCAAAGTCCTTGGGCGCACTCTCCCCCTCCGGCGCAATGCCAAGCTCGAGAATATCGCGAAACGTCATCCCGTCGAGATTGGCAGCATACCGCTCAATGCTTGAGGGGTCAGAAAAATCAGTATCGTCAAGCATGCGCTTGAAATCGAGGTGCTTCTTGGACATGGCAAATCCTCTCGAAATAAGACATGATCTAACACGTATGCTACTGTAAATTCGGGTTATACCGTGAAGATCCCCTAAGGGATCTTCCATTTGCAACCCGATTTCTGTACCCTTGATCTTTGCATTTGCAGCGATTTGGGGGAGTGAGTATGTCAGAGGTCAAAATCGCCGAGCTTTTTGCTGGCGTCGGCGGATTTCGTTTGGGCCTCGAAGGCTACGCTGACCCTCGTTATCCAGATTTCTACATGAAGCCCGCCGGACCCTTTCGCACCATTTGGGCCAATCAGTGGGAACCACCCGGAACCAAGGCTCGTCAGTTCGCGGCACGCTGCTATATGGACCGCTTTGGCGAGGATTCCGTAGTCAACGAAGATATCAATAAAGTCCTGGAACAGGCTGAAGCCGGAGAGGTTGAAATCCCCGACGTCCAGATGGTCGTCGGCGGCTTCCCTTGCCAAGATTACTCCGTCGCTCGCCCGCTTAACCAGGCACATGGCATCGAGGGCAAGAAGGGTGTCCTTTGGTGGGACATCTACCACTTCCTCGAGATGAAGAAGCCGCGCTTCGGTCTCTTTGAGAATGTCGATCGTCTGCTCAAGTCGCCCGCGTCTCAGCGCGGTCGCGACTTCGCCATCATCCTAAGCTGCCTTGCCGACCTCGATTACACGGTCGAATGGCGCGTGGTCAACTCCGCGGAATATGGTTTTCCCCAGCGCCGCAAGCGCGTTTATATCTTCTGCGAGAAGAACGCCGGCAAGGTCGATCTCGTTGACCGCATGCACAACGGTGTCATGGCGAAGGCCTTCCCCGCCATCTACCCTGACGAAATGGCCGAGCTCGATGTCCTGCCTGATCCTTACGAGAACTCGACTCGTTTTGGCGTTGGTCAAAAGACATCTCAGTTCAAGAATGCCGGTGTCATGCAGGGCTGCCATGTTTTGACCTGCGACTTCGTTGAGGATTATCACGGCGAGCGCCGTGTGCTTGGCGATGTACTTGTTAATGAGGAGTATGTTCCGGAGCAGTTCTACATCTCCGACGAGAAGCTTCCCGACTGGCGCTACCTCAAGGGCAGCAAGCGCGAAGAACGCACCAACAAAAAGACGGGCTTTACGTACACGTATTCCGAGGGTGCCATGAGTTTCCCGGATGCCACCGACAAACCGAGCCGCACCATCCTCACGGGCGAAGGCGGCACGGGCGCCAGCCGATTTAAGCATGTTATCGAGTGCCCCGACGGCCGTTTCCGCCGCCTCGTTCCCGACGAGCTCGATCAGCTCCAAGGATTCCCCAAGGGCTGGACGGATACTGGTATGACCGACGGCCATCGAGCTTTCTGCATGGGCAACGCGCTCGTCACCGGCGTGCCCCATCGCATTGGCGAAGCTATGGTCGAAGTGTACGGCCTCTAAGGCAAGCAATCCGGAGCCGGCAGTCACGCTGTCGACTCCATTTTTCCACCCCACTCCCCTGTATACTGATGTAGCACGTGTTTCGTCCGGGCCTGTTGGGCCGGATTGTTCATGGGAGGGTCTTATGGCTGCTTCGAATCCGCCTAAGGGGAGCGTTTCTTCTTCGTCCATCAAGCCGGTTACGCGCAAGGCCGTGCGTTGCCAGCGCGAGGTCGCTTGGCTTGTTACGCAGGCGGCGGGCAGGCTCGTGGCGACCACTCAGGACGTCAACGCGCCTACGCCGAGCTTTGTGCTGGCAGCGGCGCTGGATTTTGTGCGCCAATTGGAGCTTGCCGCACAGGATGCCAGCGGCCACCTCGACTACCAGAATGTTATGGCGCCCGACCTGCAAACGTTCTGCCACATGGCCAAGTTGCCCGCCGCGCCCAATGCGCTTTCGGACGCAGGCTACATGTTTACGCTTTCGGGCGCGGACCTTATCCGCGACATCTATACATACTGCAGCGAGCTCGCCGAGCGCCATGTCTTTGACGCGGCTGAAGTCAAACCGGGATATGTCATCAAGCTGGTTCTTAGGCTGTTCTTGATGGACGGGTTCGCGGCCATGCCGGCGTAAGCCGAGTCTTTAGCATCACCGTCAACTGGGCAACAACCGCTTAACCTTAGTGGGCGCCAATCGAGGGTCGATTATTGGGTCGCCTCGTCCGCTAACGCATTTATTCCACGCGCTCCAACAGTCGGTACTTGCGGTTGCGGCTCGTCGCCGACGCCGTAGGTTCAAGCTCGCCCTGTGCGATGAGCGCATTGACGCGTACCCTAACCTGGGAGACGGTGAGTCCCGTGCATTCTGCCAGTTCACGTGTTCCCAGTTCGCCGTTGCGCTTGAGGGCCGCCATGATCAGGTCCCCGCCATGATCGACCTGCTCAACCTTTGAGCGATAGAGGACAACCTTAAACCGGTCAAAACCAGGGCAAAACAGAGGCTCCGACAAACCATGCGCGCGCATGGCGTCAAACATCATCGGGATGCCTGAGCCATTGCCCTCAGCCGGCGAACCTGCACCATCCGGCAGCGGAACAATCGACATCAGTTTCACAAGCGTCGCATTGCGACATCGGGAGCTGCCGTCAAACAGGTTCTCGCGAGTCTTTCCTCCGTATAGGCCGCCGGGGTTCGTCACTTCGATACGGTCATCAAAGACGTCAACAGCGATCGACTGCCCACAGAACCGGTCTCCGTATTCTCGGTGGATTACGGCGTTGGCGATTGCCTCGCGCAGGACCTCCTCGGGAATCTCCAGCGAGTCGACACGCGAGACGCCTTTGATCATCGAGGTTCGTCGTAAATTCTTGGCGACCGCCGCGACGGCATCCGAGATCATTTCACCCAACGTCCCCTCGCAGATCGTACGGTCCATGAACCTCAACGACCCCGCCGCGCCCTTCTGCGTTCCGGCATAGACCGCCACATCGATAAAGAGCTTGGGATAGAACTGCTGAGGATAGGCACCCGCGGCCAGGAGCCCGGCCTTAGTAACATTGCCCTGGGAGTCGAGGAAATTCAGGCGCTCCAGCTTCGTTTTCTTGTCCGGCGCGCCGCGCATTGCACGGGGTGTCAGCGAGAAAGCACGCTCTATCGTGCGGTCGACCAGGGCCTCGTCAAGATCGCCTGCGACCGCGCCGGGCACTGCATCGCGATCACTGGGGCTCGCCCGTTCATACGATGACAAGGACAGGACCTCGGTCGACGAGAGCGGAACATCTTTATCATCGATGCGTTTGTAGCTGCCGCCTTGAGCGCCCCGCTCTATGACATAACAAGGCTTGCTCGACGGGTCGAGCTCCTCAATCGTGATGACCAGAACCACGGTGCCCTGGAGCTCCACGCGTTCAATGGTGTATTTGGGCGGATTGGCCAGTTTTCCGCGCCCGCCGGCATCACCCATGCCCGCTACGAATTGGTTGAGCACCTTCTCGGTCTCAAAGTTCTCAACCGGGACAAAGCCCGCGCGCTCGCTCACGCCGAGCACGATAATTCCGCCAGCGGTATTCGCGAATGCGCTAACCGTTTCCCATACGTCGCGGGAAAGCGTCGTGGCGCTCTCCTTGACCTCGACGTTAAGATCGTCCGAGCCCATGCGCCTTAAAGACTCGAGCAGACCGGTCAGCTCGTTTTCGTTCATCTGCATGTCCTTTCGCTCGGCCCGGCGGAGAATGCCGCGAATAGATTTCCTTCGTCTCTCAGTTATCTCTCGTAATTATCTCTCATCTTTCTGCTATCTCTCATATTAGAGATAAGTGAGAGATGAAAGATAAGATATCTGCCATTTGTTTCATTTAAACATGTTTTTGCTGGTAGAACAATCAGTATTGAGACAATACCATGATTGCTTGTCTCTTTGCTGCTCAGTTATCTCTCGTATTTATCTCTCGTCTTTCAGTTATCTCTTGTATTAGTGACGAATGAGAGATGAGAGATACGTGAGTAATGAACGAGCGTGGATTTTTGGACGGTCGGAAAATCCCTCAAACAAAAAACGGGGCCGGCCTTACGCCGAGCCCCGTTTTCAAACGGTCAGTTAGTTATCCAACGCGCGAGCATAGCAGTCAACATTACGCCGCTGCGAACACTCCCAAGCCCGTTCCGATGATGCAGATCGCGAAGATGCCAATAATAATCCAAATGGTCTTGACACCCTTTTTATAGAGGGCAACGCAAGCGAACGTTGCCAGCAAGGGCAGCAGACCGGGGAAGATCGAATCGAACAGATCCTGCAGGACAATCTCCGAACCACCCACATCAAAGGTCAAAGCAGTGGACAGTGAGACCTGTGCCGCAATCATGGCGCCGATAACGGTCATTCCGAGGACACCGGCAGCATGCGTCATGCGAGACATAAGGTTGTTCTCTTCGGACTGCTGCAGGAACTTGGTTCCCAGGTCGTATCCCAGATGGGCGGCGACGATACGCGTTGCAAAGTTAATCACGGAGTAGATGAGCGCGTACACGATGGGGCCGAGCGGGTTGCCCGTCGAAGCGATGCCGATACCAATGCCGGCGGCGACCACGCGGAACGTACCCCAGTAGAACGAATCGCCGATGCCGGAAAGCGGTCCCATGAGGCCGACCTTCATGGCGTTAATCGAGGACGTGTCAAAGTTCTTATCGGCAGCCGCCTGCTCTTCCATCGAAACCGTTAGGCCGGCTACAAACGGAAGCACATGAGGCGTGATGTTAAAGAACTCGGTATGGCGATCGAGCGCCGCATAGTAATCGTCGTCGTTGGGATAGATCTTTCGCAGGGGCTTCTGAATGGTGTACATGAAGCCCATTGCCATCATCTTGTCGTACGACTGCGAGCACTGGCTCGTAAACTGGCGAAGGAACATGCTCCGATACATATCGGGGCTCATAATCGCGTCCTTCTTGGCCTCTTTGAGGTCGGTGTTCTGGGTAGCCATTAGAAGTCCTCCTCTTCATCTGCAGCAACCGTCTGCGGACCGGACGAGCCCTCGCGGAAGGCCAGGAGCAGCGCGACGCAAATGGCAGCTGCGGCGACGCCGATAACGTCCATCTTGAGGTAGATGACCATAATGAATCCCAGGAACAGCCAAGGAAGCAGCTTGTTATCGCCCATGGTCCTAATAAGAAGTGCGAAGCCGATGCAGACCATGACGCCGGATGCAACGTTGAGGCCGTCCATCACAAACTGCGGAATCGCGTTGAGCGCATTGTTGATGAGGTCGGCACCAAAGAACAGCGAGCAAAACACCAGCAGTGCAGACGGAATGCCAATCGACAGCGGCACGACGGTCAGATGGTACAGGTTCGCCTTGGCAAGATCGCGATTTGCCAGAGCGGTCTCAATCTTCTTGCAGGCAAAGGCACCCGGAACGGCGTAGCAGAAGTTGCGCCACACCTGAAGGAAGACGGAGACGGGAAGGGCGAGCGCGACGGCAGTTGCCGTGCCCGTACCCGTAATGACGGCAAACGCGCAGCCAAGCACGCCGGAGGCATAGACCTCGGGAGGAACCGCCGCGCCGACCATGATGGCACCCATGAACATGGACTCCAAAGCAGCGCCGACGATAACGCCCTGCTGGACATCGCCAAGGATCAAGCCGACAAACAGGCTCGTAAACAGCGGACGACCAAGCATCGTAATGCCAAATAATTGCTCGTTCATGGACGCAATAAATGCGACCAGTGCAACTAGAAGATACTGGACAACCATTTCGATCAACCCCAGAAACAGGTCTGCAGGCGAGGCATTCTGCGCAGCTCGCCTGCAGACAACCGCAGCAATTTGAGAGGATTAGTAGTTCATCTGGTGATAGTAACGACGCGTGGTGAGCGGGTGGTTACGGACGTGCTCGAGATGGCAGCTCAGACGCTCGGTGATGGTGTAGGTGACCATCGGGGAGACGATCTTACGGAACTCGGGGTCGCTGAACGGCAGCTCGACCTCGGCGGTGTCGAACTTGTTCACGCGGACATGGACGCCCTTCTCGTCGGCGAGCATGTGAGTGAAGTTGTCCACGCGGTCCATGAGCTTACGGGTGTCGTCCTCGCCGTAGAGCATGATGAGGCTCGTGCCCTCCTCGCACAGCTCGATGGTGCCGTGGAAGAACTCGGCGGCGTGGATGGACTTGGTCTTGATCCACTGCATCTCCTCGAGAATGCACATGGCGTAGTCGTAGGCCTCACCCCAGAGCATGCCGGAGCCGATCACCATGTGGTAGTCGGTGTCCTTGAAGTCCTCGGCCATGGCGGCGCAGCGCTCGTCCTGAGCGTCCTTGGCCTTGATGAGGTACGGAGCGATCTTGCCGAACTCCTCCATGAAGGTGTCGTACTTGGGGAAGGCGCCGGCGTTCTTGAGGAAGCGGGCGACCAGCGTGATCTGGTAGGTGTAGATGGCCTCGCACAGGACGTCGTCCTCGGCGAAGCTGAAGAACTTGTAATCGGCGTACTCGGTGGCCGGGGTGTTGTCGTTGGAGACATACATCAGCGTGCGGGCGCCCTGCTCCTGGCAGAACTTGGCAGCCTCGATGATCTCGGGGGTGGTGCCGGTGCGGGTGGAGAAGACGCAGACCGAGTCCTTGTTGAAGGTCTTGGGCGGGCAGGCGAGGAACTCAGCGGCAATCTCGCAGTGGACGTCGACGTCGGCCGTGGTGGTCTCGACCCAATACTTCATCGGGAGCGTGTGGGCCCAGGTGCCGCCGCAGCCGATGAAGAAGATAGATGTTGGAATAACCCTGCTCGCAGACCTTGTCCACGGCAGCCTCAATCTGAGGACGGAGAGCGAGGGCATCGCTCACAACCTTCTCGTAACGAGGCTCATCGAAATTGAACATCCCTTACTCCTAACTCACTTGGATGAACCCTTCATTCATCCCATGACGTTATAATACTTTATATAACTAACTATGCAAGACCTATTTCAGACTTTTTTGATTTTTCTTTAATAAAAAGCCCGCCGATCAAATGATCGACGGGCTTAAGAAAGGAGGACCTGGTTAATAAATGCTAGACAATGGCATGTTTCCAGCTAGAAAACGTCCTTGGCAAATACCTTTGAGTCATTGGGGACCTGACGGATTTCGATAACCACGCCATCGTTCACAAGCTCTTGGATATGCTCGGCATCGGTTTCGGTCGCAAAGATCGCGGGGGTCGGATGAAGCGTGGTCTCGGGAGACTTTCGAGTTCCGCCCAGATTGATCTCCTTGATGTCTTTGCAACCCTTAGCAAGGCGATAGGCATCCTCGATCGTCTCGACAATGATAAACAGCGAATACTTGTCGGTAACGCCGCTGTTGAGCGCCTCAATAGCAGCGTCAACATCCTTGATGACGAGTTTAACGCCGCTGGGGCGGGCGAGCCTCAAAGCGGCTTTTCTCATGTCGTCTTTTGCCACGGCGTCGCTGGCACACAGGATGCAATCGACATCCAGCGCATGTGTCCAAGACATGGCGACCTGGCCGTGAATCAATCGGTAATCGACCCTCGTAAGCTTAATCATCGTAATCATCTCCGCACGTAATAAAGGTAATGACAGGGTTGAATTATTCGTTGAAGCTTGAGCTAGAACTCTTCTTCTTCGACATCGGAGAGCATATCCGCCGCCTCACAAAGCTGGATAAACGAACGTGATCCCTCGACCGCGGCTTTGGCCTTGTCCGCATCCAGGGAGTCCAGCTGTGTAACCATTTCCACCAGCAGCGGCAAGTTCATTCCGGTGATCAACGTAAACGATCCGGTGGCCTGCCTCTGGATGAATTCGTTGTTTACAGAGCCGCCAAAGATGTCAGTCACGACAAACCAAGAGTCGGCAGGGTCCCTCGTCTCCATCCATGCATCGATAAGCGCTGCGACATCCCTCGTGTCGTCATCGATATAGGCGCACAGGCACTCGATTCGGTCGTTAGTGCCCATCAGAATCTCCAGAGAGCTTTTCATGCCTTGGGCGAGATAACCATGACTCGCTAGCAATATCTTATTCATAGTTCTCCAATACCAATAGGACGTACTATATTGTCATAACAAAGTATATTAGCAATCTGCCCTACGTGGTGTGTCTATTTTCCAAATCCGCGAACGGTAGCAATTGGTCGGTAAATCGCCCAATCTATCTCTAATTTACAAATAGAACTTCAGTCGCTCGGTGCAGTACACCTGACGGGAGATGAAAAGCGGCTCGCCGCTTGGAGCATAACGTCTATCGACAAACAGAAGCAGCGGAGAGTCCAGCTCCACGTTAAGGTATGCCGCCTCGAGCTCGCTCGCATAGCAGACCTCGAGCGTACGCGTGTTGGGGCCCATCTTGATCCCCCCGCGATCGAGTACCGCCATCAGCGAATCCCCGAGGGACTCATGCTCCAAAAAAGAAAGCGCAGCGGAATAGCTATTAGTTTCCAGCATCGTGGGCTTGTCATCCACAAAGCGCAGACGACGACTACGCAATACCTTTTGGGTATCGTCTACGCCCAGGAACTTCGCGTCTCGCAGGCTTGGGAAGTCCCAGCCCATTGCGAGAACCCTGGTAGACGCCTGCTTGCCCGCAAGCTGGCACGAATGGGTAAAGCTCTCACGGTCGTCCGCGGCATACATCTGCGTGTCCGACGAAACGAACGTGCCCTTGCCTCGGGCCCTCTCAACAAGCCCAGCATCTTCCATTTCTTTAATTGCGGAGCGAACCGTTATTCGGCTCACGCCAAATTGCTCGATGAGCTCCGCCTCGGTCGGAAGCTTATCTCCCGGGCGGTACGTGCCGTTGGCGATCGAATCAGAGAGCGCACGGACAATCTGTTTGTACAGGGGGATAACGTTATTTGCTTCAACCATATCAACCATACCTTTGCAAGGAATCAGCAGTTTATAGATAGATGACTTATATTGTCTTAGAACTTTTTAGAAGTCCATATATTTCCTAAATGATTCGGTAAACGGGGTGTTATTTCACTTTAGCGAGGTGCAGCGGCTACCCGCGGCATTCGTTATCGACCTAGCTAGGCTAGTCCACCCACATCGTCTTCAGTTCGCCGCAGAGCCGCGGCCCCATATGGGTATACTCTCGAGGATTCGACTCGATTCGCCCCCGCTGGGGCGTCAAAGGAGACTGCATATGCCCACCACCTCAACCGACCCGCGCGCTGCTGCTGCCGCGCTGCTGGTACCCGGCACCACCTGCCACGGTTTTGCCGTCGAGCGCTGCGAGACCGTGCCCGAGCTCGACTCGGACGCCTACGTGCTGCGCCACACCGCCTCGGGCGCTCGCCTGCTGCATCTGGCGTGCGACGACGAAAACAAGGCCTTTGCCATTGGCTTTAAGACGCCGCCGGCCGATTCCACCGGCGTGTTCCATATTCTTGAGCACTCGGTACTGTGCGGATCGGCCAAGTTCCCCGTCAAGGAGCCGTTTGTCGACCTGATCAAGAGCTCCATGCAGACGTTCCTCAACGCCATGACCTACCCCGACAAGACCATCTACCCCGTTGCCACCACCAACGAGCAGGATCTGTACAACCTGATGGACGTGTACCTGGACGCGGTGTTCAACCCGGCCATCTACACCAAGCCCACCATTTTTGAGCAGGAGGGCTGGCACTACGAGCTGGACCTGCCAGAGGGCGTCGAGGGCGAGGGCGGCGACAGCTCCGCGAGCCTGCGCGAGGGCACGCTGCGCTATAACGGCGTGGTGTTCAACGAGATGAAGGGCGCGCTGTCCGATCCTATGAACGTGCTGGACGACGCCGTCAACGCCGCGCTCTATCCCGACACCGCCTATGCGCACGAGAGCGGTGGCGACCCACGCGCGATTCCCGCGCTCACCTACGAGCAGTTCCTGGATACGCACGCGCGCCACTACAATCCTTCCAACTCCTACATCATGCTCTACGGCGACCTGGACGTGGACCGCGCGCTGGCCTTTTTGGACGAGCGCTATCTGTCGCAGTCGAGCGCCGCGAGCCGCCGCATGGACGCAGCCGTTGCCGCCGGCGAGGACCCGTCCGCGCTGGCGCCCAATCCGCTGGACGTGCAGGCGCCTGTGACCTGCGAGTACAAGCGTGTCGAGATGGCCACCACACCCGAGAACGCCCTGGTTGGCCTGGGCCTGGTGCTGGGCAGCGCGCTCGACCGCAAGCGCACAATCGCGGCAGATATCCTGTTCGAGGCACTGCTGGGCTCCAACGAGGCGCCGGTTAAGAAGGCCATTCTGGCCGCCGGTCTGGGTGGCAACGTGGTGAGTTACACCGCGGCCGAAAGCCTGCAGCCCTACGAGCTCATCATGCTGCAAAACGCGCAGCCCGGCGTGGCGCGCGAACTGCGCCGCGTGTTCCAGGACGCCTGCCGCGACCTGTGCGAGCATGGCGTTCCGCGCGAGCGCCTGGAGGCCATCATCAGCAGCAACGAGTACGACCTGCGCCAGCGCGACTATGGCATCGCCGACGGCGTGGCCATTGCGTGCGACGCGCTGAGCACGTGGCTCTACGATGACGACGCCGCGACGCTGGCACTCAAGTACGGCCCGGTGTATGAGGAGCTGCGCGGCGAACTGGACGGCAGCTATTTTGAGGACCTGCTGCGCGAACTGGTGCTGGAAAACGACCATATGGCGCTGGTCGAGCTGGTGCCGGTGGACGCCGCCGAGGGCGCAGAGGGTGCCGAGGCCGCCGAGCTGGCAGCCAAGCGCGATGCCATGACCGATGCCGAGCTGGCCGACGTGGTCGAGCGCACGGCCGCGCTGCGTGCCGCGCAGGAGGCCGAGGACACGCCCGAGGACAAGGCCACGCTACCGCGCCTGCGTGTATCCGACATTGGCGAGGCGCGCCCCGAGCCGCCGCTGGTCGTGGACACGACCGTGCCCATCCCCTGCCTGCGCCACGGCATCCCCACCAACCGTCTGGCCTACGCCATGCAGTACTTCGACCTGAGCTGCGTCGCATTTGAGGACCTGCCCTACGTGACGCTGCTCTGCCGCCTGCTCAAACAGCTGCCCACGCGCGAGCATTCGGCCGAGGAACTCGACAACCTGCTTGCCGGCAAGCTGGGCTTTTTGAGCTTTACGACCGAGGTCATGACGCAACCCGACGTGGACGGCGTGCGCCCCTACCTGCTGGTGAGCGCCGGCGCCCTGTCCGAGAAGATCGACGCGCTGGCGAGCCTGCCGCGCGAGGTGTGGTCGAGCACGCTTTTGCTCGACGCCGACGCCGACCGCGTACGCGACGTGCTCACACAGATTCGCATTGGGCTTGAGCAGAGCTTTATCAACAACGGCCACTCAGCGGCGCTCGGTCGCGCAATGAGCTACAGCTCGCCTTCGGCCGTAGTGCGCGAGCAGCTTTCGGGCGTGGACTTCTACCTGTTCCTGCGCGATCTGCTCGACCACTTTGACGAGCGCGTGGACGGGCTGCGCGCCAAGCTTACCGAGCTGGCGGGCCGCATCTTTGTGGCCGATGGGTGCCTGGCGAGCTTTACCGGCAGCGATGAGGACTTTAACGCGTACTGGGATGCTGCGGGTAACCTGGGGCTTGGCGCGGGCGACGGCGCTGGCAGCGGCACGCTCGTGGTACCGGAGCCGCGCGACCGTCACGAGGCTTTCGTCATCCCCAGCGACATCTGCTTTGCGGCGCGCGCGTGCGACCCGCGTCGCCTGGACATCGACGTGACGGGCGCCTGGGCCGTGGCTGCCAACGCGCTCTCCTACGACTACCTGTGGAACGAGATCCGTGTGAAGGGCGGTGCGTACGGCTGTGGATTCCGCGCAGCCGGCGAGCGCCAGACGGCGTTCTACACCTACCGCGACCCGGCAGTCGATCCTTCGATTGAGCGCATGGAACGCGCGGGCGCATGGCTCGGCAGCTTTGAGCCCGACGAGGCCGCCTTTGAGGGCTTTATTGTGAGCTGCGTGAGCGGCATGGACGCGCCCGTGAAGCCGTACGCGCTCACCAAGCGCCGCAACACGACCTACTTGGCCGGGCTCGATCCGCACGCACGCGAAGAGCGCCGCGCCCAGATGCTCGCGGCCACACCCGCTGAGCTGCGCTCATTCGGCGCCGATGTGATGCGCATCGCAGCCGCGTCGCCCACCTGCGTCTTTGGCGGCCGAGACGTCATCGCCAAGAGCAACGCCGGCTTTAACGTCATCGACCTGCTGGCCTAACGCACCGCAAGCAAAAACCACCACAAAGGGGACAGGCACCTTTGTGTTGGTTCGAACACTTGTTCTATACGTACACATGTTCTATAGTAGGGGTGCTTGCATCTGACCTAAATTGCAACTAGGATATAGTTGCAGAATGTGAGGCGGGATGACTCGGACCGATAAACTCATCGCCCAACTGCTTAGCTGCCCTTCGACGTATCGGTATACCGATTTTCTAAAAGTCATGGCTTCATATGGCTTTGAAATGGACAACAAAGGCAAGACATCCGGATCGCGCGTTCGCTTCTACAGGCCATCAGATGGCAGGATGTTCGTAATGCACGCGCCACATCCATCTGACGAATTGACAGCGGGGACCATTCGAAACATCGTTCGATTTCTGCAAGATGTCGGAGGTAGTCATGAGTAACGTTTTGGCATACAAGGGCTATTTCGCCCCAGTCGAGTTCGATGCCGAGCAGCATGTGCTAACAGGTATGGTCACCGGCATTAGAGACGCAATCGTATTTGAAGGCTCCACGGCTGAAGAAGTGGAGCAATGCTTCCACGACGCCGTCGACGATTACCTTGAGTTTTGCGCCGAGAAGGGCAAGGAACCCGAGCGAGCTTTTAAGGGCTCGTTCAACGTAAGAACGGGCTCCGAGCTCCACAAGCAAGCAGCGCTGGCGGCGGCAAAGAAGGGTGAGTCACTCAATAAGTTTGTGACTGAAGCAATCGCCGCGGCGTTATAGCATTAACGCACAGGCCAAAACAACCACGAAGGGGACAGGCACCTTTGTGGTGGTTTTGACGTTTGCCCAGATAAAACCTGCCAGAATAAACCTGTCCCTTTTTGGCAGGTTTAAAAGAGGGGTCGGGATGGATAAGGCTGAGTTGCGGCGGGCGGTGATTGCTCGGCGCGATGCTCTTGATTTGGATGTGCGGGCGGCAAAGTCCGCTGTTGTATGCGCGCGGCTTGTTGAGCTGATGGAGTCCAGCGGCACTGCGGGCCAACGCACCGTTGCCGTCTATGCCGCCATGGGTTCCGAAGTCGACCCCGCCGCGTTTGCCGCTGCGGCCGTCAAACGCGGCTGGCGCGTGGCCTATCCGTGCATGTTCTCGACAACAGACGTCATGGCTTGTGGCCAGCGCATGTGCATGCGGGCAGTCTCTGCCGGCGATGCGTCCGAGGCCCCGTTTATCGCCCACCCTACGCGGGCCTTCGCAGCCACGGACGTCGACAGCGACCACTTCCCCATCGTGCCCGCCAAGACTCTCGACATGATTATCGTGCCGCTCGTGGCTTTCGACCGCACCGGCGCGCGCCTGGGCTACGGCGGAGGCTGCTACGACCGCTACCTGCCCATGCTCTCGCCCGCATGCCAAATCGTCGGCATCGCCTTTGACGAGCAGTGCGTCGACCACGTTCCCACCGACACCCACGATCTGACGCTGCCCAACATCGTCAGCACCTAAATGCCAGCGTACCTCCCGACAGCCTAGTGCTCCTCGCCAGCGCGGGCCAGGTCGTAGGGCGTGGTCTGGTAGACGTAGTAGTTGAGCCAGTTGGTGTAGAGCAACTGAGCCTGGCTGCGCCA
This sequence comes from Collinsella sp., assembly GCA_036304385.1. Lineage (GTDB taxonomy): Bacteria > Actinomycetota > Coriobacteriia > Coriobacteriales > Coriobacteriaceae > Collinsella. The sequence continues at coordinate 22,313 of JAXIYS010000004.1, forward strand.
GACGTTGCGCGGCTCGGCCGAGGGGTCGTCACCTGGGAAGTAATGCGCCGGCACTTGAGGGTTGAGGCCGCGCTTCACGTCGCGCTCGTACTCCAGACGCAGCGTGTCGGTATCGTACTCGGGATGGCCAAATACAAAGAAGCGACGGCTGTCGGTCGACTTGACGATGTACAGGCCCACCTCGTCGGACACGGCCACAACCTCAAGCTGCGGCTCGGCCTCCACGTCCTCGCGGCGCACATCGGTGTTGCGCGAATGCACGGCATAGAAACGGTCGTCAAAGCCGCGCACCAGCGGGCTTTGCGGCTTCACCAGATAATGCTCGAACACGCCGCTCGCCTTTGCCGGCAGGTCGTGCTTCTGGATACCGTAATGATGGTACAGGCCGGCCTGCGCGCCCCAACAAATGTGCAGCGTAGAGTGCACGTGCGTGGTAGACCAGTCCATGATCTGGCAGAGTTCGGGCCAGTAGTCGACCTCCTCGAACGGCATCTGTTCCACCGGCGCGCCCGTGATAATCAGGCCGTCGTAGTGGATGTCGCGGATGTCGTCGAACGTGCGGTAGAACGTCTCCAGATGGCCAGCGCTCACGTGCGTGGCCTCGTGCGTCTTGGTGCGCAGCAGGTCCACCTCCACCTGCAGCGGCGTGTTGGAGAGCTTGCGCATGATTTGCGTCTCGGTGGCGATCTTGGTGGGCATGAGGTTGAGGATGAGCACGCGCAGCGGACGGATGTCCTGGTGCAGCGCGCGGTACTCGGTCATGACAAAGATGTTCTCGCTCTCGAGCTGCGCGGCGGCAGGGAGGGCGTCGGGGATGCGAATGGGCATGGATGCTCCTTACGAGTCAGTTGCAGCTATGGTACAACGAGCGGCCCCATCCGCGCGAGCACATCGCCCAGCGATGCCGTCAGCGGCCCAAATCACCCCAAAAGTAGAGATTAGGGCATGTCCCAAAAATCTACGGCGCTTTAGTCTAGCAAAGTGGCAGCTGGACGCTACAATGGTTCGACGCGAAAAACTCGGCCGAAAGGATACTCATATGTACCAGACGCGTAAGATCGGTGTGGTCGGCCAGGGCCACGTAGGAGCACATGTCGCCAACAGCCTGCTTATGCAGGGCATTGCCGACGAGCTGTACCTGTGCGATATCAACGAGGCCAAGGTGACGTCCGAGGTCCAGGACCTGCGCGACTCCCTTTCGTTTGTCCCGTATAACACCAAGATCGTCAACTGCTACGACCACTACGAGGAGCTGGCCTGCTGCGACGTCATCGTCAACGCCGCCGGCAAGGTCGCGCTGGCCGCCGGCAACCGCGACGGCGAGCTGTTCTTTACCACCGACGCCGCCCGCTCCTTTGCCAAGCGCATCGTCGACGCCGGCTTCGACGGCATCTTCGTGAGCATCTCCAACCCCTGCGACGTCGTGTGCACCGAGCTGTGGCACCTGACCGGCTACGATCCCAAAAAGATCATCGGCTCGGGCTGCGGTCTGGACTCCGCCCGCCTGCGCACCGAGATCTCCAAGAAGGTCGGCGTGAGCCCCAAGTCCATCGACGCCTTCATGATCGGCGAGCACGGCTTTAGCCAGCTGGCCGCCTTTAAGGCCGCGACCATCGCCGGCAAGAGCCTCAACGAGCTCCAGGCCGAGAACCCCGACAAGTACGCCTTCGACCACATGGAGGTCGAGGAGCTCGCGCGCAAGGGCGGCTATGTGACCTACCAGGGCAAGCAGTGCACCGAGTACGCCGTCGCCAACTCCGCCGCGCGCGTCTGCGCCGCCGTGCTGCACAACGAGCACGCCGTGCTTTCCGCCTCCACGCTCATGACCGGCCAATATGGTGAGGAGGGCATCTTTACCTCCCTGCCGTGCGTGATCGGTGCCGAGGGCGTCGAGGAGGTCTACACGCTCGACCTTTCCGAGCACGAGCTCGAGGGCTTCCACAAGAGCTGCCAGCACATCCGCGACAACATCGCCCAGCTCGACTGGTGGGACGCCGAGGCCTACAACGCAAAGTAGGCCGCTGGCTGCCGCAACCTTGCGAATCTAAGCGCGATACCAAGCAGGCCGCCTTTTTGACTCACGCAGTGCCCTTGCGAATCGAAGGTGAATACTTTTCCACGAAGTGAACGAGCAAAAACGAGCCCCCGAAGCATCGACACTTTTCACACTCCATTTCCTGCGGTTTCGCCAAGTTTTTCCTGCAGTTTTGGCGTCAAAAAGTGTGGATGCTTCGGGGGTCCAAAATAGGTCGTTCACTTCGCGGAAAAGTATTCACCTTCGTTTTCGCGCAGACACGAATCCGGCCGCCACAACGCAAAACGGGGCCTGCGCGCAGCGCAGACCCCGTCGTGAGAGGCTATTCCCGGTATATTAGTACTGCTCGATGCCCATGTAGCGACGAACCTCGGGGCTGTGGTCGAAGACCTTGCCGCGGGCGGCGCGCAGCTCGCAGCTCATGTTGTAGAAGAAGATTGGCTCCAGGTACGAACGCACGCTGGCAGGTACCTCGCCCACGCCGTACTCGAGCGCGTCGAGCACCATGATCGTGTCGGTGTGCGTGTTGAGGAACGCAAGAGCGCGCTCCTCCATGGGGCGGCACTCGCCCGCGCCAAGCTGCACAAAGTAGAACACGCCGGGCTCGGTGGCCTCAAACGGGCCGTGGAAATACTCGCCGGAGTGGATATAGCAGCAGTGCTGCCACTGCATCTCCATGAGCGAGCAGATGGCCATGGCGTATGTCTGGCTAAAGTTGGGGCCGGAGCCCAGGATATAGAAGAACTTGTGCTGCTGGCAGAGCTCGGCAAAGCGGGCGCCCAGCTCGGCGTTGACCTTCTCGCGAGCGGCGGGCAGCAGCGCATCCATCTGCTTGAGGCCCTCGTACATGTCGGCAAGCGCCTCGTAGCCTTCCTGCTGGTCGAGCAGCTCGGCGGCGATCAGAGCGCCGATACCCTGAGGCACCTCGGCCTGCGGCACGCCCTCGCCCCAGGGGTAGACCCAGGTGGTCCACTTGCCGTTGTCGATCTTGGAGCCCTCGCAGTCGGTGAGGGCAACGACCTCGGCGCCGGCGGCCAGCGCCATCTCGCAGCCGTCGACGACCTCCTGCGTGTTGCCGCTGTGGCTGCAGGCAATAACGAGAGACTTCTCGCCAAGGCTCTTGGGGGCCATCAGGCAAAACTCGCGTGCCGTGTAGACCGTCGAGGTAAACGTGGTGGCCTCGCACTTGAGCAGCTCGTTGGCCGGCATCAGGTCGATCATCGAACCGCCACAAGCGATCCAAAAGACGTTCTCGACCTTACCCTTGCGCTCGATAATTTCCTGAATCAGATCGTGTGCGTTCATGCTGAAGTTCCTCCTTGTGCGGCGGCTTTTGGCGACGGCTGCTCGTACCTGCTGTCGTTCTATGTTGTCCTATTTATAACACGTGTAACAACGCCCGTGAAGTCATCCCGGCAAATTTGTTCTATGTTGTTCTATCTGTGGACGTTAGATGTCGAAGACGTAGCGCGAGCCCACGATCTTTTGGCGGCCGAGCAGTAGAGGGCGCCCGCCGGCGTCGGTAAAGTAGGCCTCCATATAGAAGAGCGGCTCGCCGACCGGCACCTCCAGCAGCGGGGCCGCCTGGGCATCCGCCAGCGCAATCTCCACGGTGCAGGGGTCGGACTTGAGCGGCGCGCGACCCGAATGCTCGGCGACGAGCGCAAAGATTGAGTTATCGGTGAGGTCCTCATCGGCCAGCGTCTGCAGGTAGGGATGGTCGGCGAGCACAAAGGCGTTGTTCTCAAGCATGACAGGGATGCCGTCGGCCGTGCGCACGCGCTCGACCAAGATAAGCTCGCAGCCGGGCTCCACGCCAAAGAACGCCGCATCTTCGTGCGTCGCCGCGACCACCGTGCGCGACACCAGACGCGCACCCGGTACCATGTCGTTGGCAGCACAACCCTCAGTAAAGCTCTGGACGTCACCCTTCTGGCGAATCTTGCGTTTGAGCTTGGGCGCACACACAAACGTGCCCCTCCCCTGCTGGCGGTTGAGATATCCCGCACGCGACAGCTCCTCGATGGCGCGGCGCACGGTGACGCGCCCCACGCCGTAGGACTTCGCGAGCTCCATCTCGGAAGGAATGCGCGAGCCGGCAGCGTACACGCCGTGCGCGATCTCGCCCTTTAGGTCGTCCATGACCTGCTGGTACAGCGGCACGGCGGACACGTCAGTACGGTCGGTCTTGCTATCGGCTACCATCGTTACGCTCCATCCCGCGCATGCTCGGACTCAAACTCTTCAATCGCCGCCATAAACTGCTCGCCAAAGGCGTCGGCCTTTTTCTCGCCAATGCCGTTGACCTGGATCAGCTCGTCGCGCGTCTGCGGGCGCAGGCGGCACAGGCCGCGCAGGGCCTTGTCGGAAAAGACCATATACGGCGCCATCTCCAGCTCGGTCGAGATCTCCTTGCGCAGGGCACGCAGGCACTCGAACAGCTCAGCATCGTCACCCACGCGTGGGCGCTGATCCAGCTCGGCCTCCTCGCGCAGCAGATCAACCGCACGGCGGGCGCGGGCCGAGGCCTTGCGCTTGGACGCGCGACGTTTAACAGTAAAAGCGAACGCCTCGTCCTCGACCTCGATGGCACGCGGGCCCAGCCCCACGACCGGGTACTGCCCCTGCGAGGTGGCCAGATAACCGCGGCCGCACAGCTGGCCGATGATGTCCTTGATGCGCCCGACCGATTCGCTCGACAGCTCACCGTAGCCGCGGTCCTCGTCCAGATGCATCTGGCGAATGCGCTCGGTGTTGCCGCCGTGAAGCACATCGGCGATCAGCGACTTGCCAAAGCGCATGGGACGCGTGGCCACATAGCGCACGGCGGCGCGGGCCATATCGGTGACGTCCTCGACCTCGAACTGCGTGAGACAGTTGCTGCAGTTGCCGCAGCCCTCGGCGTCGTCTGCGGTGCCGCCCGCAGCAGCCGCAACCGCATGCTCGGCCGCGGCTTCGTCGCCAAAGTAGCGCAGCATGTATTCGCGCAGGCAGCCGGTGGTATTGCAGTAGCCCTCCATCTGGCTGAGCAGGCGATAACGGTTCTGGAGCGCCCACGCGCGCTGCTCATCGTCGAGCGCCTCATCGGCAGCATCGCCGCGATCGATCAGAAAGCGGCGCATACGGAAATCGTTGCCGTTCCACAGCAAATGGCAGCTTGCCGGATCGCCATCGCGGCCGGCGCGGCCCGCTTCCTGGTAGTATGCCTCGATGCTCTCGGGCACGTTGTTGTGGATCACGTAGCGCACGTTGGGCTTGTCGATGCCCATGCCAAAGGCGTTGGTGGCAACCATCACCTGAATGTCGTCGTCGATAAAAGCGCGCTGGCTTTGCCGGCGGACGTCGTTGCCCATGCCGGCATGGTAGCGGCCGACGCGAATGCCGCTGGGGCCCAGTGCCTCGGCAAGCTCCGCGGCCAGCGCGTCGACCGTCTTGCGGGTCGAGCAATACACGATGCCGCTCTCGCTCGAATGCGCGATCACGTAGTCGCGCACCCAGGCGGTCTTGGCCTTGTCGCCCATCTCCTCGCAACCAAAGTAGAGGTTCTTGCGATCGAAGCCCGTCACTACCGTCGCGGGATTTTGCAGGCCGAGCATCTGCTGAATGTCCGCGCGTACACGCTCGGTCGCCGTGGCGGTAAACGCCGCCACGATGGGGCGCCGCGGCAGCGAATCGATAAACTCACGAATCTGCAGGTAAGCGGGACGAAAATCCTGGCCCCACTGGCTCACGCAGTGGGCCTCGTCAATGGCCACGAGCGGCACGCCAATGCCACCGTCCGCCGCGGCTTCCTGCGCAAAGGCTAAAAAGCGCGGCTCGAGCAGACGCTCGGGTGCCACGTACATAAGCTGATAGCGGCCCTCGCGCGCCCGCTTGAGCACGGTGTTTTGCTGAGCCGGGGTAAGGCTGGAGTTGAGATAACTGGGGCGCGCACCCGCCGCGAGCAGCGCGCGGGTCTGGTCCTCCATAAGCGACAGCAACGGGCTCACCACAAAGGTGATGCCGGGCAGCATAAGCGCAGGCACCTGGTAGCAAATGGACTTGCCGGCGCCTGTGGGCATAACGCCGAGCGCATCGCGGCCGGCAAGGATCGCATCGACCATGCGGTCCTGCCCCGGGCGAAACGAGGTGTAGCCAAAATAAGCGCCGAGCGTGTCGAGCGCCATCTGCTGCATGCTATCGGTCATGGTTTCCTAACGTCAGAATCATCTGCCGCCGATTATACGCCGCCACGCGGACAGCAGTACACGGCCGCCGCCCAGACTAGTCGTTGGGGACGTTCTTAAACGACTAGTCAAACAAGAACGTCCCCAACGACTAGTCATTTAAGAACGTCCCCAATGACTACTATTGGGTAGTCATTCAAGAACGTCCCCAATGACTACTATTCTCTTGACAAGCGCGGAGACGCCGCTGGTTGAGCATAAGTCAGCGAAAACGCCCCTAAGCGAGCAAGGTGACGTGAAAGAGGCGGGAAGCGTACTTCGGTACGCGACCGACGATTGAACGTCAGATTGCCGCTTAGGGGCGTTTGCAGCGTCGAGCCGTTACGCGGTTTGGCAAAACCGCGTAACCTACATCACCATAACGTAGCGCGATCCCACGTAGTACTGCTTACCCATCAGGACCGGCTCGCCATTGGGACCGGTAAAGCTGGCACGCAGGTTGAGCAGGGGATCGTGCGGAGCAATACCCAACTCGGCCGCCTGCTCGGTATTGGCACGAACGGCCTCGACCGTGCGGTAGCCAACCGAGACAATCGGCGTTCCGCCAACACGCTCGACCTCGGCAAAAATCGACTTGTCCTCAAGATCGGCCGTCAACAGCTCACGGTAGGCGTCAAACGGCACAAAGATGTTCTCCTCAAAGATGGGCTCGCCGTCGGCTGTACGCACGCGCTTAATATGCAGCAGCAGCGCGTCCTTTTGCAGGCCAAAGAACTCCATCTCGTTTTGACGTGCCGGCACAATCTGGCGATCGACCACATGTGCGCCCGCCTTCATGCCGTTGTCGGCACACAGCGCGGTAAACGTCTGCAGCGTCGAGGCGTGGAACTGGCGGTTGATGTGCGGCGTGGAAACAAAGGTGCCACGGCCCTGCTGCTTAACCAGGTAGCCATCGGAACACAGCTCCTCGACGGCGCGGCGCACCGTAATGCGGCTCACGTCGTACTGCTCGGCTAGCTCAAGCTCGGACGGAATACGCTCCTTGGGTGCATAAACACCTTTCTCGATCGCATCCTTGATTTCGTCGTAAATCTGCTGGTAAAGCGGTGCATTTTTGGGCGCAGGCATATCTAATCACTCTTATCGAAATATTGAAATAACTAATACGTATATAACGTCTAGTTTCATGTTACCTCATATTGATAAAACGATACACCCTCCCTACCAAAAAGCGACAGCTTCATTTTGGTAGGTTTTATCTGGGCAAACGAGAGCCTCCCGAAAGCAGCGAGGCTTTCGGGAGGCTCAGGCGGACAGGATTGCGCCAGGCCGGCAAAATGCCAAAACCCTACTTGCCGTCGTCCTGCTGCAGGCTGTCCTGCTCGCTGAGGCGCGCCTGCCTGCTGGCCATGCGTGCGGGCTTGTCGGGATCGGGTACGGCCGTGGGCATGGGCTCGTCGACATGACCGCCCCACCAGCCGCCCACAAAGTTGAGCGTGTGGAACACGTTGATCACGGCGCCGGGATCGATGTCGCACACCAGCTTGATAATGTCCTGGCTCTCGTAGGTCGATACAACGGCGTGCAGCAGGTACATCTTCTCGCGGCTGTATCCGCCAATGACCTCGGCACAGCTAATGCCATGCTGAAAATGGTCAACATAGGCGGTCATGACCTCGTCCGCCTTGCACGTCGTGATCTGCAGCGTCACGCGATCGTAACGACGATAGAAACTGTCGATGGTCTTGGTCGAAATAAACTGAAACACGATGGAATACGCCGCCTTGTCCCAGCCAAACATAAAACCAAAGATCGCCAGGATAAAGCAGTTGAAACCAAAGATGACGCCCCAGATGGTCTTGCCCGTGTGGTTGGAGACCCACAGCGCGATAAAGTCGGTGCCGCCGGTGGATGCGCCGGACTTAAGCGCGATGGCAGCGCCCAGGCCCGAGACCACGCCGCCAAAAATGATGAGCATGATCTTGTCGCCCAAAAACGGCGCGAAGTGAAAGACGTTGAGGAACAGCGACGAGAGCACGACCTGCATCATCGAGAAGATGACGAAGCGCTTGCTAATGCCGCTCCAGCATAGGAGCGCCACGGGGATGTTGAGCGCGAGCATACCGAGCGAGATGTCGATATGAACGCCGCCGAGTGAGGTAACGCGATCGAGCAGGACCGCGACGCCGGTAAGACCGCTCGGAAGCAGGTCGGCGGGCTGAATGAACGCCTGGATCAGAAACGTTTGAAGAATGGCGGATATGGTGACCGCCACAGCGGTAATGGCGCGGCGGACGATGGTGAGGCGGCCGAGCACGAGCACGCGGTCCGTGAGCTGATCGATGGCGTTCGCCACGTAGGCTCCTTTCGAAGGCAGGTCTAGTTGTGAGGCATGCCCGCGATTGTAGCACGGAGCGTGCGAGGGCGCTTCAATTCGCCCTCCCTCGACAACCAAAGCGGGACCAACAACCCCCACGACCAAAGGCCCAAATTACAAGTGAGTAGACTTTTTACGATCTGCCGAGCGCACCCAAAACCGCCAACTCTGTGACCTGCGGTTTTACAAAGGAAGATATGCATTGTGCTCGGCCAGCGCCAAAAAGTCTACTCACTTAGTCCGAATCGAAGCCATACGGATCAAAATCGAAACCAAATTGAGCCAGTCCACCGCAAAAAACGTTTGAACCCGTGCTTCTCGCGGCGGATTGACACTACAAAGCGGCCAAAATGTCGGTCAAATAATCGATAACGGCATCGGCTTGCGATTGATCGAGGTTGACGCCCTCGTGTGGACGCAGCGCCAGGACGCGGGCGCCGGAGCGTTTGCCAGCCTCGATCCCTAAAGGCGAATCCTCGATAACCAGGCACTCGGCAGGCTCCACCCCCAGCGCCTCCATGGCACGCAGGTAGATCTCGGGGTCGGGCTTAAACGCACCGCACTCGTGACCGCTGATGGTGTAGTCCAGCACGTCGGCGATGCCGGCAATCTCCACCAGCTCGTCGATCAGCTCGCGATAGGATGAGCTCGCGATAGCACACTTCACGCCGCACTCGTGCAGCTCGCGCATCACCGGCTCCGTCTGCTCGTTGAGCAGCTCGGCATACGGAACGGGGTGGACCGGGCTATAGACCTGCTTGTACTCCACGCGCAGACGCTCGCGCAGCTCAACATCGTCGGGCACCAGCGCCTCCCAAATGGCAGGCTCGTTAGACCCCGAAAGATCGGGGATCTCGTCAAAGTGGAACCCCTTCTCTTCCATAAATGCCACGCGGCGACGGTTGTAGAACCACTCGGTATCGACCAGCACGCCGTCCATGTCAAACAGCACTGCCTTGATCATACGCATCTCCTCCCACCTGCCAAAAAGGGTCAGGTCTATTATGGTGGGTTTTATCTGGGGTTTTATGACGCGACAGACACGCCCTCCCCAGAGCAAAAAAGGGGACGGGGCGCAAACCCCATCCCCTCTCAATCAACCCGTAAGGTCTACTTACTTGTGATTAGTAGGAAAGCTTCCACATGTAGCGACGCATGGTCAGCGGGTGCTGACGGGCCTCGGCGATCTGGTTGCCGTACTCGCGCATAACGGCGAGGTGCAGCAGCGGGTTGAAGTAGGTGACGACGCTCGCGGGCACGGCGTCAGCCAGGCCGTAGTCCTTGGAGTCGATCAGAGCGACCTTGGCGCCCATGCGCTCAAGGAAGGTGAGGGCGCGGGCGTCCATCGGACGGGTAGCGCCATCGGACATGAAGAAGACGTAGGGCTTACCCTCGGTGGAAACCTCGAACGGGCCGTGGAAGTACTCACCGGTGTTGTAGGCAGCGGCGTCGATCCACTGCATCTCGGTGAACAGGAAGGCGGCGTGAGAGTAAGCCATCTTCTCGGAGGCACCGGAAGCCATGAAGTAGATCATCTTGTCGTCCTTGAAGTCCTCGGCGAACTTCTTGGCGAGCTTCTTGCAGTGCTGAGCGGCGTTCTCGCAGAGCTCGAAGACGTTGGTGAGGCCGGTGATCATGTCCTCGTAGTGGTCATAGCCCTCGGTCTGCTGAAGGATCTCGACAGCAAGAGCGATGGCGTAGCCGGGCTTCTCGCACTTGGCAGCGAAGTTGGCGTGGAAGCCGTGAACGATGACGTAGTCAGCGTCGACGGTCAGAGCGGAGCCAGCCTTGTTGGTGAGGGAGACGACCGGGCAGTTGTGCTTCTTGGCGGTCTTGTTGGCCTCGACGGTCTCGGGCGTGGAGCCACCGAGGGAGCAGGTGATCACGAAGGTGTGCTCGTTGACCCAGGAAGGCGTGTCGTAGTTGAACTCGTTAGCGGTGAAGATCTGAACGTTCAGCTTGTCCGTGTTGTTGGCCAGGAAGTACTTGGCGGGGTAAAGGTCGGACATGGAAGCACCGCAGCCGACGAAGGCGACGCTGTGGATCTCGTGGTTGGACAGGACGTCAGCGACGATCTGCTTAGGGAGGTTAAGGTCGATCTCGTACATCTGACACATTCCTTTCGATTTTTGCGGCGCCACATTGCCGGGCGCTCGCAGGGTTACCGTGGTTTGGACCGAGTCGCCGGCCCGTTGAGGATGCGACAAGGGGACTGTCCCATTGTCGCATTTTGGGAATGGAAGCCTGCCTGGGGTATGGGATGCCAGGCAGGCCCCCGGGGGAAAGCGGTTAGACGCTTGGTCGCGACTAGGCCAGGATGCCGGCCGCGGAGAGGGCGATGCCGCCCACGATGGCGATCACGAGAAGCCAACCGGTGTTGACGTTCTTCTTGATGAGCCAGTACATAAGGCCGGTGAGGCCAAGGGAGATCATCTGGGGCATCATGCCGTCCAGGATGTCCTGGATAACGACGGTGCCCTCAGCGAACTGCAGCGGGGTGGTGGCGCCAATCAGCGTAGCGATCATGCCGCCCACGGACATAAGACCCACGATGCCACAGACATACATGAGCTTCTCCATGAGGTCGCCGCCCTGAAGCTTGCTCAGGTACTCGTGGCCGCCCTGATAGCCCATCTTGGCTGCGAACCAAGTGATCAGCACAGAGGGGACGATGGAGATGAGCATGGCCAGGATCGGGCCCATGATGGAACCCTGCTGAGCCAGCTGAACGCCCAGACCAAAGGCGATAACGCGGATGGTGCCCTGGAAGAAGGAGTCACCGATGCCGGAAAGCGGACCCATGAGGGAGGTCTTGACCGCGTTGATCGAATCGGGATCGAAGTTCTCGGGATCCTTGGCGTACTCCTCCTCCATGGAGGCGGAGAGACCCAGGATGAAAGCGCTCGTCTGCGGGGTGCAGTTGTAGAACGCCATGTGACGGTGGTAAGCCTCTTTCTTAGCAGCGAGCTGCTTGGGGTCGGACTCATCCGGATAGAGGCGATCGAGCGTGGGAACCATGCCGTAGAGGAAGCCCATGTTCATCTGACGCTCGTAGTTCCAAGAGGCCTGGATGGCCCAGGAGCGCCAGAAGAACTGGCTGACCTTCTTGTTCAGGGACACGTCCTTGGTTGCGGTTGCCATAGTGTGTTCCTCCTTAGTCTTCGTCGTCTTCGAGCGGATCGTAGTCGGAATCGACACCGGCGGCTGCATGGGAACCGTTGAACTTGAAGCCCATGAAGACGACAGCCAGGCACACACCGATCAGAGCGACCGCGATGACGGACAGGTTGAGGTAAGCGGCGAGCAGGAAACCGATGAACAGGAACGGAGTCATACCCTTCTTGATCATCATGGTGAGCAGCAGGGCCAGGCCGTAGGCAGTCATGATCTTGGTCGAAACGTTAAGACCAGTGGACAGCCACTCGGGAACCATGTTGACGATGGCCTGAACCAGGTCGGTGCCAACAAAGACGGCGAGGAAGATCGGCAGGAAGTACATGATGGCGTACAGACCGGAGCCGGCGCAGATGTGCATACGGTAGGCGGTCTTGAACTTTCCGTTATCGATCGCGCTATCTGCCACATGGGTGAGGGCGGCGATGATGGAACGGAACACGATGCCGAGGAGCTGACCCAGGACGGCGACCGGGATGGCGATCGTCATGGCGGTCTCGGCGGAAGCATCGGTCAGGCACGCAAAGGCAGCGGCCACGATGCCGCCCAGGACCATATCAGGCGGAACGGCGGCGCCGACCTGCACCAGGCCCATGGACACGAGCTCGACGGCGGCACCGACGGCAAGGCCGGTGGGCACATCGCCCAGCAGCAGACCGACGAGCGTAGCGCCAACGAGGGGCTGCTCGAAGTTAAGACGACCGAGCAGGCGGGAGTCCCACATGCAGAACACGCCGACGAGGCCGACGAGCACCGCACTGATGAACGTATTCATACCCTTCTCCTTTCAGTCAGGCAAAAGCCTGGTTGATTACAGCTTGGCGTCGATGTCGACGCTCTGATACGTAGGGGTCTGCTGAACATAGAGCTTGATGCCCATGTCGAGCAGCTGGTTGACGTCGGCCTTCTGGGTGGCGTCGAGGAAGACGGAGCTGTCCTTGCCGCCGACCTGATCGGCACCGTCGTGGTTGGCGGTGGCGCCCAGGTTGATGGCGTCGAGCTTGTAGCCCTGGCAGAACTGCAGCATCTCGGCCGTGTTGCCAAAGACGAACATGACGCGCTCGCCGAGGGTGTTGAGCTTGTCCATCTTGGCGAGGGCACGCTCGACGGTGAAGACGTTCAGGCGCACGCCCTGGGGCTTGGCCAGCTTAAGAGCGCCCTTCTTGATGTCATCGTTGGCGGCAGCGTTGTCGACGACGATGATGCGCTCGGCCTGAACCTTGGTGGTCCAGGTAAAGACGACCTGGCCGTGCAGCAGACGGTAGTCAAGACGCGCGAGGACGATCTTGGCGGGACCGGAGCTGTGACGGGACGCCTTGGCCTTCTTGGCGGGAGCCGCGGCGGGCTGGGCCGGTGCATTGGGGTTGGTCAGACCGTTGCGGGCCTCGTTGATGAGGGCCGCGAGCTCGGCGCCCTCGACGGGGACGGGGCTCATAGCGAGCGTGAGCGCCAGCGGGATGTTGAAACCGCTGACAACCGTGAACTTCGTGCCATTCTTGGAAAGCTCGACCATGCTGTTGTTGACCGAGCTGCCGAGCATATCGGTCAGCACATAGACGGTGTCGTCCGCGTTGAACGTGGCGATCATGGCGTCCACCTTATTGGTGATGGGCTCCTTGTCGTCACGAGCAAGCGACACGACGTGGACGTTCGACACGTCGCCGAGAACCATCTCGAGCGTGTCTTTGGCGCCTGCGGCCAGGCCGCCATGAGATGCGAGAATGATCTGATTCATCTTGCCTCCTCCTTTTCGTTATGGTCATTATAACGTCTTATACGTTGCTTATATTGCTAATTAGTATAAAGACCGTTCGCGGGTGAAAATCGACCGTTGACGGGTTTAACGTACTTGAAACGTTGGCGCAGGGTAGGCCGGCGCTGGCTGGATAACCCGAGGTCAGACCCTGCGCGCAATCCTCTATCGCACAAAGTACCAGGGGCTTTCCTGCACGGTGGGCTCCAGCGCGATGCCGGTGCGCTCGCGGAACAGATCCATGTCCTGCGATTTCTCCGTCCACCACGCGTTGGGCTTAAAGGTCATGCTCTCAACGATATGGCCGACAAAGGCACTGTTGCGCAGCTTGGAGAAATCGGTGTTCATGATCAGGATGGACGCGAGCACCAGCACGATGCCCAGGACCTTGATCGCGCCGGCGGGCTCGGCATAGACACCAATGCCCACCAGTACGGTGACGACCGTCTCGAAAGACATTACGACGGGAACTTTCGATGTCTCGAGCCCCATGGACAGACCCTGCATATATAAGATGTAGGCCACGGCTGTGGGGATGAGTCCAAAGCCAAGGAACAACAGCAGCAGCTGTGGCGACATTGCCGCGGCGACATCCGGCCACGGAGCCGCGATAGCTGCCATAACCGCACCGCCAAAAACAAAGCCCCAAAACGTGACAGCCAGCGGGTGGACCGTCTTGGTTGCTATCCGGCTAAACACCGCAAGCGACGCACCGCAAAAGCCTGCAATCACGCCCGACGTGACGCCCCAAACCGAAAAATGAAAACCGGAAAGGTCGCCATTGGTCACCGCAAGCACGCAGCCAACGATGTTAAAGACAATGGCAACGAGCTTGTTGGGGGTCACGTCCTCGCGATAAAGCACGCGGCCGAGCATGACGCCAAACACCGGCGAGGTGTAGAGCAGCACCGAGGCCGTGGACATGCCCACCTCGCCCATGCACTCGTAATAGCAGGTGTTGGCGACGGCCAAGCCGACGATACCGACAAGTGCGCAGGGGACGAGCTCTTTGGGGCTTGCCTTGAATAGCGCCAGGGGACCCTGAGCCACGGTAGACCCCTCACCCGGACGGCAGCCCATAAACATCAGGACCGGCGCCAAGACAAGCGCTCCGACCAACAAGCGAAAGGCAGCCATGCTCTGGGACGAAACGCCCATGGCCGCAATGCCGTTTACAAAGATTCCGATGCTGCCCCACATAAGCGCGGCGATCAGCACCAGCACATAGCCCAGATTGCTTTTCTTCAACGCAGCCTCCTCGGTATTGTTTCCAATATGTTTCACACTACGTTATAGTCGTTATATACATTTTTCAAGACACAAATCGCCGAACGGAAAAATGATCCGCTGGGGACGGAGGAAAACGGATCACTGAGGGGCTGGTCTGAGTCAGTGATCCGTTTTCCTCCGTCCCCAGCGGATCATTTAGCGAGCGCCCGTCATTTGAGCCAAGGTGCCGTGAAATGAAAAGGCGCTGACCTTCTGGTCGCGCCTTTGAAATTGAACGGCAGATTGGCCAAATGCCGGGTGCGCAGCATCGGCCGGTCCGCCGTTCGGTAGAACGGCGGAACCAATATCCCCTAGTAGTCGAGCTTCCACATGTAGCGGCGCGTCATGTAGTCCTTGTGGGTGACGGCAGAGAGCGCACGCATGTACACGTTGTTGAGGATCGGCGCAAAGATCAGGTGGTTGAAGTACTCGCTCACGCTGTCCTTGATGTCGTTGAGGCCAAGCTCCTTGGCGTCGAGCTGATAGACGCGCTCGCCACCGTACTGGTTGACGAAGCGGATGCCGCGCTCGTCGTTGCAGCGGCTGCGGCCGACGCTGATGAGCTGGAACAGCGAGGTGCGCTTGTCCAGGATCTCGAAGGGGCCGTGGAAGAAGTCGCAGGTGTTGATGGTGCAGGAGTCGATCTGCAGCATCTCCTGCACGTTGCAGATGCTAAAGACGTAGGCGGCACCAAAGAGCGGACCCTGAGCCATCACGTTGATGCAGGGCTTGTCGGCGTTCTGCTCGGCCCACTTGGCAGCGAGCGGACGGGTGTACTCGACGGCCTTGCGATAGATGGGGTCGACCAGATCGAAAGCGGCCATAGCGGTCTCGTACTCGGCATAGCCCTCGGTCTGCTGCGTAAGCTCCATGGCGATCATGGTCACGACGGCGGAGTTGGTGCGGCCCATGCAGGACTCGTCGACGGCCAGGCTGTCATACTGGATCTTGTAGTCGCAGACCTCGGTGAGGCCGGACTCGTCAACATAGATTGCGATGGCGCTGGCGCCGTGGTCCTTGGCGACCTGGGCGGCGACGATGGTCTCCTTGGTGCCGCGCATGGACACGACGACGGCCAGGGTGTTCTCGTTGACGTAGGCCGGGGTGGCGTGCACGAACTCGTTGCTGGTGTAGCTGGAGCTCACGACCTGCGTGGCCTCGTGCTCCATAAAGTACTGGGCAGGATAGTTGCCGCCGTTGGATCCGCCGGCGCCAATCCACACGACGCGCTTGATGCCGCCCTTGTCAGCCTTGTCAGCCAAAACCTGGGAGACGACGTCCTTAACCTGTTCCTGAGTAGTCATCGTGCATCAGCCTTTCTTCTCGTTTGATGCTCATCACAGGCATACAAGTTACATACATGTTTTGGTTATGTCGACTAGTTGTATGCTATATTTGTCTTAGAAATTTTGCTGATGCGGTTTTTGATAATTGACTACCAGCGGTTTTCTTGTTGTATTGAATACATGCTTTATTAGATATGCATACAAGTTAGATACAGGTTGGCAATATGAGCGTCTCATCCAAAAAGAAACTGGCCCAATACGAGCGCTTGGCGGGCATGCTGCGCGACCGCATCGTCTCCGGCGTCTACGCGCGCGAAGACAAGCTGCCGTCCGAGATGGAGCTCATGGACGAATCGGGGCTGTCGCGCAGCACCGTACGCCATGCCCTTAAGGTGCTCGTTGATGAGGGCCTGGTGCGCACCGAGCGCGGGCGCGGCGCCTTTGTGGCCGACACGCCGGCGCTCCACGAGAACAACCTGGTGTTTTCGAGCTATACGGCGCAGGTCCAGGGTCAGGGCATGAAGCCCACCACGCGCACGGTGGACTCGGGCTTTACCAAGGCGGGCGGCAGCATAGCTAAGTTCTTTGATGCCGCCGTGGGCAGCAAGCTCGTCAAACTTGTCCGCCTGCGTTATCTGGACGATGCGCCACTGTGCCTGGAGACCACCTATCTACCACCGAGCTTTGAAGCACTCATCGATCGCGATATCAACGGTTCACTCTACGCCACGCTGCGCCAGGAATTCCATCGCGCGCCGGCACAGGGGCACAAGACCTTTGAGGTGTGCTATGCCTCGCAAAACGAGGCGTTTTTGCTCAACGTTGAGCGCGGGCAGGCGCTGATCCTGATCACCGACTACGTCTACGACACCGACGGCCGCCCGCTCCATGTCTCCAAGCGCATCCAACGCACCGATCGCGCCAAATACACCGAGCCCATCGGCTAACCTGCCAAAAAGGGACAGGTTTAGTTTGGTCGGTTTTATCTGGGGTTTTGCTACATCCGCAGGTCAATCGCCTTGGTCATACACACCCAAAACAAAAGCCGCCGCGAAGGTATCCGTATCCTCCGCGGCGGCTTACAACGTTTGCCCAGATAAAACCTGCCAAAATAAACCTGTCCCTAAATGGTAGGTTTGGGGAGGTCGGGGAACCAGGTTGGCTTGGGTTGGTTAGGGACGCGCTCGGCCAGGACCAGCTCCATCCAGCACATGTCGTACCAGCGGCCGAACTTTTGGGCACAGCGGTCAAAGGCACCCACCAGGCGGTAGCCCATATGGGCATGGAAATCCTGACTGTTGTGCGTCAGATACTCGTCGTCCTTGTCGTGCGGCACGGCAATGAGCGCGCACATGTTGGTGATGCCCATCGCGATCAGACACTGCTTGAGCGCATCGTGCAGTTTGCGGCCCAACCCGCCGTGGCGCACGTCGCGCGCCAGGTAGATCGACGTCTCGACCGACCAGTCGTATGCCTCGCGGCTGTTAAGCGGACTCACATAGGCATAGCCTACCGGATGCCCGTCCAGCTCCATCACCAGATACGGATAGCGCTTGAGCGTACGCTCGATGCGTCCGGCGAACTCCTCAACGCTCGGCACCTCGTATTCGCAGGTAATCGCCGTCTGGCGCACATACGGCTCATAGATGGCAAGCAACGCCGGCGCGTCTTCGGGCGTCGCCAGACGAATCGTCGGCTCGGACATCTCGGGCATGCAGCCCCTCCCCCTCAAAAGCAAAGGCCGCCCTGCGCCAAACCCAGCGCAAGGCGGCCCCTCGTCATTACATCAGACTACAGGACGGCCGCCAGCGCGTCGATGTCCTCCTGCGTCGTGGCCCAGCTGGTACAAAAACGCACCACCGTGTGGGTCTCGTCGTACTTTTCCCAGTACTCGATCGAGGCATGCTCGCGAATGCGCGCCATGTCCTCGTTGGGCAGAATCACGAACTGCTGGTTAGTCGGCGTCTCCAAGAAGAACCGGTAGCCGTGCTCGTGCAGCACGCGACGAAGCGCCTGAGCGGTTTCGATCGCCTGACGGCCAATCTCAAAATACAGGCCGTCAGTAAAGAGCGCCTCAAACTGCACGCCCGTCAGGCGGCCTTTGGCAAGCAGCGCGCCATGTTGCTTAATGCGAGGAATGGGATGCGCCGGGGCGTGCATGCCGCAGAACACCACAGCTTCGCCGCAGAGCGCGCCGCACTTGGTGCCGCCGATGTAGAACACGTCACACAGCTGCGCCAGCTCGGGCAGGGTAATGTCGCACTCATCGGCCGCCAGCGCATAGGCCAGGCGAGCACCGTCCACAAACAGCGGAATCTCGCGCTTCTGGCACACTGCGTGAATCGCCGCGAGCTCGGCCTTGGAGTACAGCGTGCCGTACTCGGTCGATAGGCTCACGTACACGGCGCCCGGGAACACCGTGTGCTCGTAGCTCTCGTTTTCGTAGAACACCTGGATATAGTTCTCCAGATCTTCGGCGTGCATCTTGCCCTCGTAGCCGGGGATGGTGAGCACCTTGTGACCGCCAAACTCGATGGCGCCCGCCTCGTGGCAGGCGACGTGGCCGGTCTCGGCAGCAACGACGCCCTCGTACGGCGCGAGCAGCATGTCAATCACCGTCGCGTTGGCCTGCGTGCCGCCCACCAGAAAAAACACGTCGGCATCGGGGGCCTGACAGGCCTCGCGGATAAGCTGCTTGGCACGCTCGGTGTGCGCATCGGTACCGTAGCCGGGCTGCGGCTCCATATTGGTGTCGACGAGTGCCCGCAGCACTGCCGGATGTGCGCCGTGGGAATAATCGTTGTTAAACGCGAGCATGGCAATCCTCTCTTACCGGGTATCGGCCAGATGATTCAAACGGAGCTATTGTACGCCGTTGGGATAGGCAATGCGTGCGGCAAGGCACTCAAGTGCCAGTACCAGGGCAAAACCGCAGCTCACGTCACTCAAAAAGTGCGCGCCGATCACGATGCGCCCAAAGGCGACGAACGCTGCAACAACAACCGCCGCCCAAAAGATCACGCGGCGACGCGAAGGTTTTTCCTTAAAGGCTGCCGCGGGAAGCCCGGCGAGCATAAGGCCGATCGCCGCATGCGCCGTGTGTCCGCTCGCAAACGACTTGAACCCGTCCTTGATCACGCCGGCGGCGATATAGGCCCACTTGTCGGGGTTGCCGATCACCCACCACGGCTGAAAATTGAGCCCCGGCGTGACCTCGATCACGCGCATGCGCGGGCGCGACCATAACGGCTTAACAATGACGTTGAGGATGATGGCCTGAGCGACCCACACGGCCAGCACCATCAACGCCCAGCGCGTAAGCTCGTCGGGCTCGGTCGTGCGCGTGAGGCGGTAGGCGATGAAGTTGGCTGCGATGACCAACGCAAACGTCAGAACCAGCTGAAACGCAATAAGCTTGCCGCCGACGCGCAGCGATCCGATAATCTCGTAGCCGACCAGACCCACGTTGATCAAAACGCCCAGCGCAGCGAGCCACTTGCTCGCCTTGGAGTCGGAACGCACCGCGCGCACGAGCATAACGCCCGCGACGCTCGCCGTCAGCTCAAACGGCAGCTCGCCGGCGGCCTCGATAAAGCGGCCGTACATGCTGCCGATGTTGAACAGCGCGCTCGAGATCTGATAATCGAAAAAGGTGCCCAAGCCCAGGCAAAGGGCAAGGACAACCGCAATAGCAGCGGCGTCTTTCTTGTAGATGTACCCGAACATGCTTTCCTTTCGATGGGGCTGGAATCAACCTACGAGGTGGCGGGGCAAAGAACAACTGGTAGCTCTGCCCCGCCACGCCCCCTACTTGTTAATCATCGTCGGACGCGCCCAGCTGCTGCAGCAGCATGAGCGCCGCGGCCACCGGGCCGGTGCCGTCGTTGGCGTCGAGGCCGCGACCCAGGCCGCTGCCCGCACCGGCGCCCGCCTTGTAGGGCACCGACAGCTTGCGGCTCTTGGGGAAGTTCACCGCGCCATAGCGGGTCTTAAGCTCAAAGGCCACCTTCTTGGGCACGTCGACGCCCAAAAACGTGATGCGGCCGCCACTGAGCGTGACGCTCTCGAGCCCCAAGCGCTCGCCACGAATGCGGATTCGTGCGCGATTGAACAGGTTGAGTCCCGCCAACGGCAGCTCGCCATGCGCTGCCTCGGTCTCTTCCTGCACCTCGTCAATGCTCTCCAGGTCCTCGGCCGCTGCGAGCTTACGGTACACGAGCACGCGCTGGTCCACCGCCGGCAGGTACTCCTCGGACAAGAAGTAGTCGGCCGGCAGGTTAATACCCACGCTCGCCGCCTCCACGCCGGCGTCGTCATCGCCGCGCGCCTCGGCCACGGCCTGGCCCAGCATCTGCGTAAACAGGTCAAAGCCCACGCTCGACAGGTTGCCGTGCTGCTCGGCTCCCATAAGCGAACCGGCGCCACGGATCTCTAGGTCGCGCATGGCGATGCGCATGCCGCTGCCCAGGTCCTGGAACTCGGAAAGTGCGGTCAGGCGCGCCGTTGCCTCCTCGGTGAGCGGCAGCTCGCCCGGGAACATAAAGTACGCGTAGGCCTGCGTGGCAGAGCGGCCCACACGGCCCTTGAGCTGGTAGAGCTGCGCCAGGCCAAGGCGCTGCGAGTCCTCGATGATCAGCGTGTTGGCCGTTGCGTTGTCGATGCCGCTCTCCACGATGGTCGTGGCGATGAGCACGTCGATCTTCTAGGTCGCGAACTCGATCATCACGTCCTCGACCTCGCGCGGGCTCATCTTGCCGTGCGCCACACCCACGCGCGCCTCGGGCGCGGCCTCGTGCACGCGTGCCACGGCGTCGTCGATGGTCTTGACGCGGTTGGACACGTAGTACACCTGACCGCCGCGACCCACCTCCAGGCGAATCGCCGCGCTCACCACATCGGGGTCGTACTCCCCCACGTGCACGATCACGGGGCGACGCCCGGTCGGCGGTGTGGTGATCAGGCTCATATCGCGCACGCCGCTCGTGGCCATCTGCATGGTACGCGGGATGGGCGTGGCCGAAAGCGTGAGCACGTCAATCTGCTCGCGCAGGTTCTTGAGCTGTTCCTTGTGCTGCACGCCAAAGCGCTGTTCCTCGTCGATAATCACCAAGCCCAGGTTCTTGGGGTTCACATCGGCCGAAAGCAGACGATGCGTGCCGATGAGCACGTCGATCGTGCCCTCGGCAAACGCCTTGAGCGCGCGCTTTTGCTGCGCCGGCGTGCGGAAGCGGCTGAGCACCTCGACCTCAAGGCCAAACGGGGCAAAGCGCTCAAAGAACGTCTCGTAGTGCTGCTGGGCAAGAATAGTCGTGGGGCAGAGCACCATGACCTGGCGGCCGGAGTCCACGCACTTAAACGCCGCGCGCAGGGCGACCTCGGTCTTGCCAAAGCCCACGTCGCCGCACAGCAGGCGATCCATAGGCTTGGGCGCTTCCATGTCAGCCTTGATGGCGGCGATGGCCTCCAGCTGGTCGCGCGTCTCGTCGTAAGGGAAGCTCTGCTCCATCTCGATTTGCTCGGGCGTGTCGGGCGGGCAGGCGATACCGGTAATCGAAGAACGGCGCGTATACAGATCGACCAGGTCAAACGCCAGCTTTTTGGCATTCTTGCGCGCCTTGTTGGTGGCCCGCGTCCAGTCGGCGGTGTTGAGTCTGGTCAGGCGCGGCTTATCGCCGTCGGGGCCAACATAGCGCGTGATGCGGTCGACCTGCTCCAACGGCACGTAGAGCTTGTCGCCGTCGGCATATTCCAGCAAAAAGTAGTCACGCTCCTTGCCGCCCACTTCCTGGCGCGCGATCTCGCTAAAGAGTGCGATGCCGTGAGTGGCGTGCACCACGTAGTCGCCCGGCTTAAACGGGAACGTGATCTGCGTAATGTCCACCTTGCGGCGGCTGCGCGCGCGGTTGGCGTCCATGCGGGCGTTGAGGTCGGCGATCGAGAACACGGCCAGGTTGGCATCGGGCACCACCACGCCCTGCGGCAGAGCGGCATCGACAAAGGTCACGCGTCCGCGCGAGATAGTAGGCACGGCGGCGCCGGCGGCTGCCTGGGCGGCACCTGCCTCGAGCGAGCGGGCGTTGAGCGCGTCGGCCTTGCGCTCGCGAATTACAGCATGGGCATCCTGACGGGCAGCACGGTCGGCAGAATCTGCCGCCGCCACGCGCACGCGCTCGCCAATGACGCCGGCGTTTTCGGGCGCCGCGGTCAGCGATTCCTCAAAGGTAATGCCCTCGTCGCCAAAGGTGAGCTCCATCGACTCGCGCGCACCGCGGTCGGGAATGGCAAACACGCAGGCGTAACGCTTGCCCACGACTTCCTGAATGCGCGTCATAAAGCGATTGTCCGAACCCGCGATGGCCGGCTGCTCAATCTTGAGCTCGGCCGTAACCGCACCGCCGGCGCGAATCAGGCTTACGTAGTTCAGGCGCTGCTGAGAACCAAAATCGAGCTGCTGGGCACGTACATACAGGCCATCCAGTCGGTCAATCCCCGCCTCGCCGGCACGGGCCTCGATATCCTCGTAGGCGCGCAGGCAATCGTCGAACAGCGAGCGCGGCTCGGACAGCACCACGAGCGCCTTGCCGCTCACATGCGACAGCGGGCTCACGGTCTGGCCGTACATCACCGGCAAAAAGCGGTCGAGCTCGGGCGTGACGATGCGCGCATCCACCATCTCGAGCAGCGCTGCCAGTTTGCTGTCGTCCTGGCTGGCGCGATAGAGCGCCACATGCATGTTGTGGACGGCCTCGTTGGTAAGCGCCAGCTCACGGCAGGGGAAGATCTCGATGCTGTCCTCGTTGCCGATGGTCTGCCCCGTGGAGCTCACCATGCGACGGATACGATCGATCTCGTCGCCGAAGAACTCGATGCGCACGGGCGCTTTTTCCTGCGCGGGGAACACCTCGACGGTGTCGCCGTGCACACGGAACAGGCCGGGCGCGTCGGCGGCGCCGGCATTGGTGTAACCCATGCCCACCAGGCGCTGCGGCACCTCGTCAAAAGGAATCTCCTCGCCCACCGCGAAGGTCGTGGACTCCCAGTAGCGGCTCTCGACTGGCGGCACGCAACGCAGCAACGCGCGGGCCGAGGCGACCATGATGCAGTTGTCCCCGCGCACGATGCGTCCCAGGGCCTCGCAGCGCTGGGCAACCACGGCATCGTCGGGCGCCTGCTCGCGCCACGGATAGTCCTTGCGCTCGGGAAAACGGCACACGTGCGCCAGGCCCACGTAGGCGGCAAGGCTGCGCGCGGCGCGATCGGCCGCGTCCTCGCCGCTCACGATGTAGACCGTGGGGCGCGGACGGCGCGCAAACTGGGCGGCGGCCATAAGCGTACGGCCCGATTGCGACACGGCCAGCGTCACGTCCTCGCCGGCATCGAGTCCGGCCTCGACAGTCTGCAAGGCCTCGGCAGTGTAGAGCTGCGCGGCTATACGGTGAATGAGCATGCTGTTCCTCCGGCATCGCAACGCCAAAAGCCCGCCGAGGCAAGCTCGGCGGGTCGTACGTCAAAGATCATTGACGTTTATGGTACCGCACGGCCCCGTGACCAAAAGCCAAAGCGACATCATGCCAAATGTTGCCCACAACGGTTTTGCCAACGCGTTTTCCCAGCTTATTAACCCGCTCTCCGCTTTTTGATTTGCTGTCTTCCGGCAGCGATTTACACCGTCCGCGCCCCCTGGCGAGCATTTCGAGCTGCAAAGCGCCTATAATTGACCATGCTTACGTATTCAATGTCACTTTTTGAGGAGGGGGGGGGTAAAACAAATGGCCGACACTCCATCTTGTGCACTGTACGCCGGGCTTAAGTCACTCGGTCGCATCAACAACGGTAACGCCGCGCAAATTCTCATAGCCGGCAACGCCCGTTACGGTGGACGCCTCATCTCCGAACGCTTGACGATCCCGTCGTTTATCTCACGCGAAATCGTTCACGCCAAACCCGGTGACCTTCCCGAGCCGCTGTTTGCGCCCTTTGAACAAAGTGCGCGCCAGATACTCAACCTCATCATGCAAAACCGAGGCTTCGACCCCCAATCGCTGAGCAAGGTCGCTAAACGCTATACGGAGTCGTGCGTCCCAGACATGCAGGATGCCCTTACCAATTGCGGCGTCGACGGCATGCTCTTTAGAAACGGCGTCGAGCGCATCGAGACCGCTGACGATAGCGACATCAAAGATCGCCTCTACATCCATCTGGTCTTTTTTATCGTTACCGGCTGCCTTGGCGACCCCGCCCGCGCCATCGAATACACCGAGTCCTTTGTGTCCGACCAGATGCTCTCGACACTCAGCACGGTCGAGACGACCGTCACCTCGTTTTTCTCGACAACCGCGCGCCCCACGGGAGACATTCGCCTGGGGCTGCTGCGCGTCGTGGGCAACTCGGCACGACCGCCGCTGCGTCCCCTTACCACGGACCCGGTGGGCAGCATTATCGGGTCGCTAACGGGAGACGAGAACGCCATCACCGACGTCGATTCCGACGTCTCGCGCCAGCACCTGCGTATTTGGCTCCAAGACGGACGCTGGCTTGCGCAGGGCCTCGGCTCCACCAACGGATCGTTTTTGATCTCGGGCGTCGACCGCTGCCGACAGGCTATCGAACCGCCCAGACGCGAGCGCCCCGCCAACTTTGCCAATGCCCCCGTCGAGATTCACAACGGAGATACGCTCTGCCTAGGCGCCACGACGCGCTTCTTGGTCATTCGCATCACAGACTAGCCCGCCCACACATCTTCGACGCACAAGGTGCCGTTATTTACATCAACCCATGCAAATAACGGCACCTTTTCGATTAAGGCAACGGTTGCGCTACCTTTTCACTAACATTATTGCTATGCACTTTTTTCTCGAAAGGATCGCCCCGTGACGTACGAAACGGACATGGATATCATCGCATTGTCCCCCTTTGAACCAAACGCCATGTTTGCGACCACCGAAGACCCCGATACTATTCGCCGCTTTACCACCCTGTTGGATTGCGGGGCAGTCGGCGGCGGTTCTCACCATCTTCGCAAGGTCGCCAACACCGAAGGCGAGACCTTTGCGCTCAAAACGCTATGGCCCCTCAGCGGCTGTGATGAAAACGGCTCCGCCGTCAGCCCCTCGGGCATCAAGACGCTTACCGAGGAGTATCGCAATCTTGCAGCCGTCTCACTGTTGGGCGGCTTTCCCAAAACCTATGGCTACGGTTATACCGGCAACACGCCAGTCATCGTTATGGAGTGGATTGAAGGCCTGCCCCTTCGCGATGCTGCGGCAGAGCTAACCGACCCCGCCGAGGGCAGCCACATTCCTGCAAACACCGTCGCCGCGATTGGAAAACGCCTGGGAGAGATTCTCCTGGGTGCCCAAAAGCTCGATGCGCCGTTTGTGCACCGTGATATCTCCTTGCGCAATATCATCATTCGCACAACGCGCCGGTCCCTTGCCCAGCAGATTGCACACTGCAGTTTTGACCTTTGCCTAGTCGATCTGGGCAGTTCGAGCATCAAGCGCTCAGACCCCTCGTTTACCATGTCCACCGGCATCTGGCGCAACGGCACCCCCGAGTTCGCCCCACCCGAGATGCTCTCCAACGACATCCCCGAGCTGGCGCCGCTGCGCACGTCGCCCAGCATCGATACATATGAGCTCTGCAGCATACTCTACACGCTCTATGCCGGCCACACGCCATATCGCCTAAACGAGCATATGGACCAGTCGCCCTACCTGTACAAGATCGAGCACGAGCTCGAGCCTCTTGAGGCACGCGTACCCGGCGACCAAATGCTTGTCGATGTCATCATGAGTGGCATCCATAACGAGCAGTCCCAGCGCGCGCCGCTGTCTACGATTGTCGGCAAGCTCGATGTCTGGATTAAAGACATCGATTTTGAGCCGCGCACGCCGCTGCCCACCCCGATCGACTTTAGCCAGCAACCGAAGCCTTGCGACTCCGACAAGGATCAAACGCGTCACCTGCTCATCTCGCGTCGCGCTGCGCTCGCGCTCGGCGGCGTCTGCGTTGCCGGCATAGCAGCTTCCGCCCTTGCCACGGGATGCTGGGGGCTTATCGACCTTGCGCACGGCATCAAGCCGTCACTCGACGATTACACCTGGGAAGAACTCGCACTGATCTCCCGCAAAATCCAAGAGACATCTTCCAACAAAAACGCGCTCGCGATTGCCGAAACCTACCACCTGGTAAACAGCAAGCAGTCGCTCGAAAACGAGAACACCAAGACTGTCAGGCTTTCCGACGGGACCAAGGCACAAATCCAGATCGTTGGCTTTAAGGCAGACACGCTCACCGATGACGGCCTCCCTGCGGGCATCACCTTTATGTTCCGCACCCCCATCGCTATGCGCGCCGTAAACGACAGCACCGCAACGGGTGGTTGGGAGCAATCGTCGCTTCGCAAATGGTTGGCGGACAAGGGCATGGCTACGCTGCCCGACAATCTCCGTAATCAGATTCGCTCGGTGCGAAAGCTCACCAACAACACCGGCGGCACCAAAGACGTCTCCAGCATCACCGCCACCGACGACATACTCTGGCTGCCGTCCATGAGCGAGCTGTGCGGCTACCAAGCGCCCGAAACGTTCGCAGAGGGCAGCGAGTACCTTTCTGCCCTCTACAGCGGAGAAGGCGATCAGTACCAGCTCTATCGCGAGCAGAGTGTGAGCGGTCTGACCACCAATGATGCCATAATCCGCACCGTCGCCGGCAAAAAGATCTGCTACTGGGAGCGCACCCCCAGCGCCGACTGCAGCGAGGGCGCCGACTCGACGTACTTTAACCGCGTTGGAAAAGACGGCGACGTGTTTAGCTGGGCAACGCCCGGAAACAAACCGGACCAAATGACCTATGTCCTGCCCGGCTTTTGCATCTAACACCTTCCCCGGATACCAGAAAGGAGCCTTGCATCATGCGTGCGGAAACACCTTCCGAGGTGCTCTTTGATTTCCTTAAGTGCGACCTGCAGATCAATAACCGCGAAGCGGCGCGCATCTTGATTTCGGACAAGCCGATGGGCTCCAAACCGGCCCCACGGTTTCGCATTGCCGAAAAGACGTTTCTATCGCGACGCGTAGTGCACGTCGTTCCGGGTACCGACAAGATCGACCCCGAGATGTTTTCCGATTTTTCGCAGAGCGTCCAGAACTTGGTCGCCGCTGTAAAAATCGGCAGCGGCAGCAGTCCAGCGGCCGCCAACGCTCGCCAGCAAGCCATTACGGCGCATGTCCTCGAGCGCATGGCAACATCGCTCGAACACTGGGAGCTCGATGGTTCCATCCTGCGCAATATCTTTGACCGCATCGCCGTCATGCCGGGCCTCAAACAAAGCGACCGGCGCCTTTTGGAACTCCTTGCGCTAACGGTCTGTGGATGCCTGGCCGATCCCAATGCCGCCGCCTCCGAGGTCAAGGACTTTGCCATAACGCAGCTAGCCCAGACCTTTGGCACACTCGAGACCACCGAGGTCGTCCAGGCGCAGGATACCAACCACAAGGTCAACGAGCCTCCTGCAAAACTGGGGCTGCTCAGACTTGCGAAAGACGGCTCAGCCTTACCGCCAATCTATCCCTTGAGCCTCGATCCCGAGGGCACGGTTTTAGGCTCGTTCGCACACGACCGAAACAGCATCACCAACGTTGGTCCCGATGTATCCCACCGGCACCTGCGCGTGGCGTTTTCTAACGGTACATGGCTCGCAAGCGGCCTTCACTCCACCAATGGAACGGTTTTGGTGACACGCAGTGGCGCGACCACCGTTATCGAAAAGCCACGCTCGCTGCGCACCGCCGATGACGAGGACAAGCAGATTCCTATCCACGACGGCGACCTGCTCAAGCTGGGCTCCTCGACCGAGTTTTTGGTGCTGAAGATCTCCTCAAACGTACGTGCGCTGGCCTAGGGCCGAGCTCGCCCAATAAGAATCAACGCAAAAGAGCGCCGCTGCACACATCGCAGCGGCGCTCTTTTATTTGCCGCGGACATCTAAACACGGATGCAGGAGCCGACAAAACTCACGCAAGATAACTAAAACATAAAAGCCGCGTGGGGGTCGGGTCCCCACGCGGCTATCAGGTTTGGGCTAATTAAGCCCGGAGGTAAACACTAGAAGTGATTAGTGCTCGCGACGCTTGGTCATGTACATGCCCACAGCGACAGCCACGGCGCCGGTAAGGGCAGCAGCGGAGGTCACAACAAAGGTCGGGTCGCCAGTGGTAGGAAGGGCAGCGGCGTCCTTCTTCTTGGCCTTAGCCTCGTCCTTCTTGTCAGCAGCAACCTGCTTCTTGCCCTCATCATCCTTCTTCAAAGTCTCGGACTTGGGGGTCTTAGCGGTGAAGAAGGCGTAGACAGTGGTGTCCTCGGTGATGGGAGTAGAGAAGTCAAACTTCTTGAAGGACTCCTTGGAAGAAGACCAGCCGACAAAGTTGAAGCCATCAACGGAAGGATCGCTGGGCTGAGCAACAGTCTTGCCGTCCTCGACCTCAACAGTGGTGGTGGAACCATCAACATAGAAATTGACCTTGTGGGTCTGGACAGCAGGCGTCTCGTTCTTGGTCCACTGGGCGTAGAACGTCACGTGGTCGCCGCCGCCCTGGACGGGCTTGCTGAAGTCGACCGGGTCGGTGCCCTCGGAGTCGTAGGTCCAGCCGGCGAAGGTGTAGCCCTCGCGGGTCGGGGCCAGGGGCTGGCGGGCGACGCCGTCGGAATCAGTAACGCCCTGGAGCGTCACATTACCGTCGAAGAATACACCACCGTTGGCGAAGTAGAGGACATCCTTGACGTTCTTGTTCTCATCAACGTCAGCCCCCTTGTCCTCGGTCCACTGAGCGAACAGGGTAGCATGGTCGCCGCCACCAACCAGCGGCTTGCTGAAGTCGACCGGGTCGGTGCCCTCGGAGTCGTAGGTCCAGCCGGCGAAGGTGTAGCCCTCGCGGGTCGGGGCCAGGGGCTGGCGGGCGACGCCGTCGCCGTCGGTCACGCCCTGGAGCGTCTCGTTGCCGT
>JAXIYS010000005.1:0-16390 GCA_036304385.1 Collinsella sp.
CCGATCACATCGCCGGTCTGTAAGGAGGTCCTATCATGAGCGAAACCAATAACTCGAACGAGGTCGTCGTCAGCATCAAGAACCTCCAGAAGGCCTTTGGCGATAACGTGGTCCTGCGCGATATCGATCTGGATGTGCACAAGGGCGAGGTCGTCGTAGTTCTGGGTCCTTCTGGCTCGGGCAAGTCGACGATGCTTCGCTGCATCAATCGTCTGGAGCATCCCACGAGTGGTTCGATTGTCGTTGAGGGCGTGGACGTGTGCGCCAAGGGCGTCGACCTTAACAAGGTACGTACGCATCTGGGTATGGTGTTCCAGCAGTTCAATTTGTTCCCGCACCTGTCGGTCAAAAAGAACGTCATGCTCGCGCAGCAAAAGGTGCTCAAGCGCAGCAAGGAAGAGGCCGAGAAGATCGCCATCGAGGAGCTGACCAAGGTTGGCCTGTCCGAGCGCATTGACTTTATGCCGAGCCAGCTCTCGGGCGGTCAGCAACAGCGCGTGGCGATCGCCCGCGCCCTGTCGATGAATCCTCACGTCATGCTCTTTGACGAGGCCACGTCGGCGCTCGACCCCGAGCTGGTTCGCGACGTTCTGGGTGTCATGCGCGATCTTGCACGTGACGGTATGACCATGATCGTGGTGACGCACGAGATGGGCTTTGCCCGCGATGTCGCCGACCGCGTGGTCTTTATGGACGGCGGCGCTATCGTGGAAGAGGGTACGCCGAGCGAGGTCTTCGACCATCCTAAGAGCGAGCGCACCAAGGCGTTCTTGGGCAATATCTCGTAGCGGCGCATCGAGGTTGTCGATATAACAAACGGGGACCGGATAGTATCCGGCCCCCGTTTTTGTTTGGGCATGAGTGACTGTTGCTATGCGGTACTCGGCTGTCAGTTGCCTTGCGGCTTTCTGACGGCTTCGTTAGGCCAGCTCCGCTCCCAGGGCCTTGCAGGCCGCTTCGCCCTCATCATCGGGGGGCGTCGTAGCAGATGACGGAATCGACGACGTTAACACCCGCCTCGTCGGCGTCCGCCTTCCAGTTGTCCATCCATTCGCCCTCGGCCCACGAATAGGAGCCAAAGAGGACGACCTTCTTGTCGCCGAGAGTCTCCTTGACCTCGTCCCACATCGGCTGGAACTCATCGTACTCGAGTTCCTCGGAGCCCATGGCGGGGCAGCCGAAGGCGAAGGCGTCGTAGTCGGCGGCCCTGTCGGCAGAGAAGTCGGCGCAGGGGATGACCTCAGTCTCGGCACCCGCGGACGTGGCGCCTTCGGCGACGAGGTTTGCCATGGCCTCGGTATTGCCCGTGCCGCTCCAATAGACGACAGCGATCTTGCTCATGTTTTGTCCTTTCGGTTGTGCGGCGCAGGCCGCGGCTTGTACGTTCTATCGGGTTGCCTGGGCAAGTTGCGCCAGGCTGCAGCCCTGCTGATAGACAAAGGTGAAGTATTGGGTGCAGGCACGGTAGGCATCAAACGTCGCAAGCGCCTGCTCGACATTTTCGTAGACCTTCCAGGCCCCAAAGACCTTGTAGTTCTCGCCGCGCTGGACGATAAACTGATGGACATCTTCGTAGGGATAGCCCAAAAAATAGCCAATTTCGTGGGGGAACTCGCACATGCACCCCGTATCGCAGTGCCTATTTCGCGCGAGTGCGCAGACGCTGCCGTCATAGGCGCTTTCTGCGGCATTGCTGCTTGCCAGTGTGATGCGCGCGGCGAGATGCACCAGCGATGCGGGCAGGTTGTGGACATCGTAACCTTCGGCGGCAAGCGCCGTCGTGGCGCGGGGGTCGGAGAGGTATCGCATGAGGTCCGCAGGGCGGTACACATAGATGAGCGCTCCGCAGGGGCGCCAGACCAAAACGCTCATATGGATCCCGAGTGGCTGGAGCTCGCGGTTGCATTGGGCTATGACGGCGAGCAGGCGAGAGCGTCGCCCTTCGATATGGGCGGCGCCGGGTTTTCCGTTTTGGTTGGCGTAAACGCCGGGATAGGTAAAGAGCGATGCCGGCTTGATGCTCGCGAGCGTGGGGGAGCAGTTGCGCACGACCGCTGCCTGAAACGTTGGAATGTCTATGGTTCGAGTCACGGCGCTCCTTCTGGTCCTCACTGTTAGCCTAGGAAAACTTATACACGAAAGTAAGCCTTGGTCAACTAAAAAGTTTAAACAGGGAAACTAATTGACCGAACGGACATGTTTTTGGGTTAAGATGGGGACACCCCATGGGGGTATCTAGATAGGGCTACTTGAAAGGGGAACGCATGAGTGACTTGCTCAACCCTGCGAATCTCATTGTGCTTGCCGTGATTGTCGTTGGCATGTTCTTTGGCCTGCGGCGCATTGTCGCTTCGACACACGGGAAGAGTTGTTGCAGCGATGGCGCGAGCGGCAAGAAGGCCAAAAAGGTTGTTGTGACGGATACCGATCCGTCCCACTACCCCTATAGCGATGAGTTGCTCATCGGCGGCATGAGCTGCGATGGCTGTGCTCAAAACGTTGAGAATGCTCTCAATGCGCTGGACGGCGTGTGGGCAACGGTAACGTACGCGGACCACACAGCGCGCGTGCGCTCGAAGCGCCCGGTTGATCGCGACACGCTCGAGACGGCGGTGAGGGGCGCGGGCTATTACGTTATGAAAATGTAGGCGTTCCCCTCTCCGGTGGGTACCGGCCTCCTGCCCATGGTGACTATCGGCATCCAAAAATTTGCGCAAAAAATAACCTTTAGATGCGGCAAAAGTGGAGCTTGGTGACGGTTTGCGCGGAATTCGCTACCAATTGAGCATCCGTTAACCCGTCCAAAAAATTACAGATGTATAGTTACACGTTGATTATTGCTGTGCTCAGATTGCAATTAACCGTGGACAGAAACGAAGAATGCTAAAACTGGGCTTTAGGACAGGGGAGGCTATAACCTTATGAGACGAGTGGGAACACTTGGCTTGGTGGCAGCGCTTGCCGCTATCTTGGTATCGCCGCTGCCGGCGCACGCCGAAGACGCTTCGGGTGCCGTTACCTACAATGCGGGAAATGGGTATTCCTTTGAGAAGCTCTCGCATCCTACGGTAGGAACGTCGCAGCCGGATGGCATCGTCGACTACCAGGGTGACGGTGTCGTTGCCGTTCCGGGCGCCGACGGTAATACTGCCAACAACGAAGGCGATCGCGGCCAGAGCTACACGTGGGCGGCTGCGAGCTATGGTGACTGGCTTTATGTGGGCACCTGCTATGCGGCGATGGGCAACACGCTTACGCTCATGAACGGCACGCTGGGCGATTCCTTTGATGCCGAGACCATGCGTCTGACGCTGGAGGCCATGTTTAACGGCACGTTCTTCTACGGACAGCAGAAGGAGGACGGCACGGCCGACAAGGACAGCGGCGGCATCTTGGTCAAGATCAATACCAAGACTGGTGAGACCAAGCTGCTGCTCTCTGAATCGCTCAACGGCGTCGCTCCTTTGTTCCGCAATGCCGTGAGCTATAAGGGCAAACTCTATTTCTGCGGCAGCGTTAGGACCAATGGCGGCAAAAGCGGTCTGCCTGCTGTATATGAGATCGATCCTAAGACGGATGAGTACAAGGTCGTCTATCAGGGTCTTTCGAGCATGCAGGATTACGGCGCTGCCTACAAGCAGGGCATCTCAACCGGTATCCGCGGTATGTGCGTCCATGATGGCCAGCTCGTCATCAGCAACGTGGGTAAAGACGCGGCCGGTAAGTTTGTGTCGACAATCCTGACGTCGTCTGACCCCTCGAAGGGCCAGGAGAGCTTCACCGAGATTGCCAACTCGGATAGGCTGTTTAACTATCCGGCGATTCGCTATCAGGACAGCATCTACGGCGGCGCCATTTGGGATATGGTCTCGTACAATGGCCATCTCTATGCGACCATCTGCACCGGTACGCCCGAGAATGCCCCCGATGATAATTCCATGCAGTCGTTTGCCATGGTCCGTGGCGACAAGAACGCCGACGGCAGCTATTCGTGGACTCCGATTGTCGGCGACCAGGAGGCGGACGGTGCAAAGTATTGCTTTGGCATCGATCCTGCCCGCACCCGTTCTGGTGCTGCCAACCTCATCGTCTACAACGACTACCTCTATATCGGTGAATATAACGACGAGGAGATCGCCCTCGAGCGCATTCTCTTTAATAAGTCCAATTCTGACGAGAGCGGCAAGAGCAGCATGGGCGGCGTTGACTGCTCGTTTGTGAATGCCAATCTTGAGCAGTCGGTCAACATCTATCGCATGGACAAGGACGAGAACATGGAGCTCGTCGTTGGCGATCGCACCGACATGTTCCCCGAGGGCGGTATTTCCGGCCTGACTTCGGGCTTTGGCCGAAACGAGAACCAGTACATTTGGCGCATGCAGAAGTTCGACGGCAAGCTGTATATCGGTACCTTTGATACCGCGAGCCTGCTTGAGCCGATCGGCCAGTTCTCTAATGGTGACATTATCGATATGACGCCCGAGGAGTGGGCCTCTCAGGTTCAGCGCCTTAGGGACCTGCTCAATCACCTGCTCGACAAGAAATCGCCTGACGACCCCATCGTTCCCGTGAACACGCTTGCGGACGATGATTCAAACGAGGCCGCCGAGGTCGATGACGAGAAGGCTGAGGCCGTCGAGGTCGATGGCGAGAAGGCTGAGGCCGTCGAGGTCGACGACGAGAAGACCGAGGTTGCTAAGGGCTTTGGTGACCTGAACGATGCGCTAGAGGATGCCACGGACGATCTTTGCGATCAGACCGCGACGATGTCCGCGGACGTTGAAGACGACGCCGCTTATGTCCAGAAGATCGATAGCGAGATCGCGTACTTCAAGTCCTTTGCCGACCAGTATCAGGACATGCTCGATAGCTATGAGAGCCTGAAGCAGCAGTACGAGGATGCCTATGGCACCGAGCTGCCGAGCGATATTCAGGATGCGCTCGATAAGCTGCTGAGCGAGGAGAATCTCAAGAAGCTGCAGAGCGTGCTTACGTGCATGTGTTACCTTCGCGATGCCGAGCGTGGCTTTGATATGTATGTGACCGAGGACGGCGTGAACTTTACGACGCTGACGACCAATGGCTTTAACGATCCGTATAACCATGGTCTGCGCACCTTTGCGGTGACCAACCAGGGTCTGTGCCTCGGTACCGCTAACCCGTTCTATGGCTGCCAGGTTTGGATCCAGCGCAAGGAGAATTCGGAGAATCCGATTGATCCCGGTACTCCGGATCCGACGGAGCCCACCGATCCTTCGCAGCCGGGTGGCGGCGATCAGCCTGGTGGCAGCCAGACGGGCGGCAACGACCAGTCGAGCAGCACCACGACGACCGTTTCGACGACCGCTAAGAAGGCTCCGAAGGACGGCTCGCTGCCTCACGCTGGCGACTCGACCCTCACGCTGGTCTTGGGATTGCTGGTTGCAGCTGCCGCAGTGCTTGGCATTGCCCTCGTCTTGCGCAAGCGTTCTCGTCGCTAGGTTCGACCACGCAGCTCGATGCCTTGGATATCGTCGAAGTCGATGGCGATATCCCTGAGTTTGAGCAGCTTGAATGCGGGTAACACTTCGTCGAGAATGCCCGTTCGACTACGATAGCCGTACATATCGTAATAGGTGACGCGCACCAGGTCGCCGCGTTTGAGGCCCTCGAGCTTTTTCGAAAGCTCGAGGGCTTTTTCTTCTGTGAGTTCGCATTTGGGCTCAACAGTGATCTCTTGTTTGCGCACAAGCTCGTAGTATCCCGTGAGGGCGGCAAAGGGCATAAACTGCGCGGCACGGCCGGCGCGGACGGCGCCGTTGGCGGTGAGCTTGGGGTCGGCGGATCGACGTCTTCCCTCGGGGTCCGCTAGACGTTCAAAAGGCGTCGGCGGCCGCATCGGCTGTTGTTGGGACTTAGGCACGATGTCCTCCTACCTGAGCGTTGCGTTCGCGTGCGGTGGCGCCGGCGGTAAAGCTTAATCCCTTGACGAGCGCGTTCTTGCCGTACTTGCCCTTCACGGCCAGGACGGCGCGCGCCAGGTCGCGCTCGCGCTCATCGGCCTTAACATCGCTGAACAGGTCGATAGTGGCAAATTCCTCGGGCATGAGGTTGCCAAATCCTAGGTTGATGCGCTTGACCGGTCGTTTGGGATCGACAGTCTGCGTCCAGAGCTCATCGAAATAGCCCATGATCTTCTTAAACGAATTGGTGCGCTCGGGCAGCTTTCGCGAGGCGTTGGAGTACGCAAAGAGCGCAGCATAGCCACCGCGCGGTTTGCCGCCGTGATCTCCCACAAAGATGCCATCGATTGCCTGCGCCTCGCGCACCAGGCGGCGCCGTTCGTCATCGCGCTGGACGGGCTTGGGCGCACGGGGCGCGAGCTCGGGGCCGGCGGTTGCGGTGGGTTCGATACTCGACGTGCTCGAGCGTAGGTGTCCGCATCCGTCCACATATTGCGCTGTACCGCTGGCATCGAGCCGGCGTATGTCGGCTCGTTCGCTCGCATAACCCACAAAGAGCGAGATGCTGTCACAGACCACGTGCTTATCGACTAAGTCCAACACGGCGTTGTCGACCATCTCGCGCAGGACGGTGTAGGCCTGCTCGTAGGCATAGCCCTTCGAGAGCACCTGTCCTGTGGTAGTTGAGATTGCCTGCGGGCGATAGGCCTGGATGTCGGCGATGGTTGTCGGTTCGCGCCCAAAGGCGTGGTCGATGAGATACTCGGCATTGACGCCGAGCTCGTCGTAAAGTAGGTTTTCGTCGAGCGCGGCGACACCCATCAGATCGTAGACACCGTATTTTTCGAGGCGGGCAGCCACGCCGGGGCCAATGCCCCAGATGTCGGTGATGGGGCGATGGGGCCAGATCTCCTTGCGAAAGGTCTCGTCGTCGAGTTTTCCGATGCGACTGGGCACGTGCTTGGCGGTGATATCGAGTGCAACCTTGGCCTGGAATAGGTTGGGGCCGATGCCGACCGTCGCCGTGATGCCGGTGCGTGCCAGGACCTCGTCGCGCAACATGCAGGCGAAGCCTTCCGCATCGGTGTGATAGAGGTCCAGATAGGGTGTCACGTCGATAAAGCACTCGTCAATTGAGTAGACGTGAATGTCTTGCGGACTCACGTATTCCAGATAGATGCCGTAGATTTGCGCCGACACCTCCATATAGTGCTGCATGCGCGGTACGGCCTTGATGTAGTCGATGCCGTCGGGAATCTCGAACAAACGGCAGCGGTTATGTATCCCGAGGTCTTTCATGGCCTGCGTGATAGCGAGACAGATGGTCGTGCGCCCGCGCGATTCGTCGGCAACGACCAGGTTGGTGGTGAGCGGGTTAAGCCCACGGTCAACGCACTCGACGCTAGCGTAAAACGTCTTGAGGTCGATGCAGATATAGGTGTGACGCTCGTGCCCCACGCGTCCTCCCATCAAACACATGTTCTTATCGAATACATGTTCGATAATAGCCGCTCGTCCGGACACCGTCAAAACCTGTCCCTTTTTGGCAGGTACGGTCGTGCGGCCGCATCGGGTTTTAACGCAGCTCTAAAGAGTGCGAAACAGCTCGGAAAACCTCGCTTCGTAGCATGAGCCTAACGATCGATACCACCATAAAGCACGGAAGGGTTGTGGGGATAATGGTCAACTATGGGTTTGGTATGCCGACGCGCCTTGTTGCGGATGGAGACGTGGCTCGCTGGTGCGGACGATTGGTCGCTCACTACGGTGGCACCAAGGCGCTGGTCGTGCTGGGCGGTGACAAGCATACGCGCGATGAGCTCGTCTCGGCGGCACTCGGCTCGGTTGATCGAGCTCTGCTCGAGCGCGTGCTTTTCCGCTGCGGCTCGGTTGGCGATGGGGGAGACGAGCTGATCGACGAGGCCGTGGCCCTGGCGACCGACGAAGGCGTGGACTTTGTCCTGGCGATCGGCGATGCCGATACTGCCGGCTTTGCGCGCGAACTCGCGCGTCGCATGGCGGCGCTCGATGCCGGCGAAGACGGTTTTGTTCCTTATGGATGTATTGTCTCGGAGGGCAAGGTGCCTGCCGTCGTGGGAGCCGGCGAGGT
Source organism: Collinsella sp. (assembly GCA_036304385.1). GTDB lineage: Bacteria > Actinomycetota > Coriobacteriia > Coriobacteriales > Coriobacteriaceae > Collinsella. The sequence continues at coordinate 8,053 of JAXIYS010000005.1, forward strand.
TCCCGTTTTTGCCATTATCGCTCCCGAACTGCTTGAGGGCATTGGGTCTCCTCTGCGAGAGTTGCTCGGTAGCGTCTGCGCCGCGGCCTGATATTTGCCATAAAGGGACAGGTTAATTTTTGTAGGTAAAGCGTTTGACCTGCCAAAATTGACCTGTCCCTTTTTGGTCGGTCGCCGTTTGGGGGCGGATTGGCAACGCTCGCTGATTACGGTCTTGACCTGCGCTAGAATAGGGTCGTCTGATTATCCGGGCGCATGGAGGTGTGCGCCCGTATGTTGAGGAGGACTTTATGGCAACTGTTGCCGCACCTATCGACGCTGCGTCGACCGCCGCTTGGAAGGCGCTCGAGGCCCATCAGGAGAAGCTCGAGGCCGAGGGTATCGACCTCAAGGCCTGGTTCGCCGCTGACGCTGACCGCGTGAACAAGCTGAGCTTTGATGCCGGTGACCTGCACTTCGACCTGTCCAAGAACCTGGTGACCGATGAGACCGTCAAGCTGCTGTGCGATCTTGCCCGCGAGGTGAAGCTCGAGGAGCGCCGCGACGCCATGTTCTCCGGCGAGCACATCAACACCACCGAGGACCGCGCCGTCCTGCACACCGCGCTTCGCCGTCCGGCAAGCGAGAAGGGCCAGCTCATCGTTGACGGCCAGGATGTCGTCGCCGACGTGCACGAGGTCCTCGACCGCATGTATGCCTTCGCCGAGCGCGTGCGCTCCGGTGAGTGGAAGGGCGTTACCGGCAAGAAGATCGAGCACCTGGTGTCCATCGGCATCGGTGGCTCCGATCTGGGCCCGGTCATGGCCTACGAGGCCCTGCGTCCCTACGCCGACGCCGGTATCGACTGCCGCTACATCTCCAACATCGACCCCAACGATCAGGCCGAGAAGCTCAAGGGCCTCGATCCCGAGACCACGCTCGTGATCATCGTCTCCAAGACTTTCACCACGCTTGAGACCCTCACCAACGCTCGCGAAGTCAAGACCTGGATGCTCGAGCAGCTCAAGGCTCAGGGCGCCATCGATGGCTCCGAGGAGCAGAACGCCGAGGCCGTGGCAAAGCACTTCGTCGCCGTTTCCACCGCACTCGAGAAGGTTGAGGCCTTCGGCATCGACCCCGCCAACGCCTTTGGTTTCTGGAACTGGGTCGGCGGCCGCTATTCCGTTGACTCCGCCGTGGGCCTGTCGCTGATCGTCGTGCTCGGCCCCGAGCGTTTCCAGCAGTTCCTCGAGGGCTTCCATGCCATCGACGAGTACTTCTGCAACACGCCGCTCGAGAACAACGCCGTCGCGCTGATGGGCCTGCTCAACGTCTGGTACGTCAACTTCTTCGGCTCCAAGAGCCACGCCGTGCTTCCGTACTGCCAGTATCTGCACCGCTTCCCGGCTTACCTGCAGCAGCTCACCATGGAGTCCAACGGCAAGCACGTCCGCTGGGACGGCAGCGCTGTGACCTCCGATACCGGTGAGATCTTCTGGGGCGAGCCCGGCACCAACGGTCAGCACGCCTTCTATCAGCTGCTGCACCAGGGCACTGTGGTGGTTCCGGCCGACTTTATCGCTTTCGCCAACACTGCCAACCCCGCAACCGACAGCGGCCAGGATGTCCACGAGCTGTTCCTGGGCAACTTCCTGGCCCAGACCAAGGCGCTCGCCTTTGGTAAGACGGCCGACGAGGTTCGTGCCGAGGGCACGCCCGAGCAGATCGTCCCGGCCCGCTGCTTTGAGGGCAACCGTCCGACGACCTCGATCTTCGGCGACACGCTGACCCCGTTCGCACTCGGCGAGCTCATCGCCCTGTACGAGCACATCACGTTTGTCGAGGGCACGGTCTGGGGCATTGACTCCTACGACCAGTGGGGCGTCGAGCTGGGCAAGCAGCTTGCCAAGCAGATTACCCCGGCCTTCCACGACGACGCCGCCAAGGCCGAGCAGGACGCTTCGACCCAGGCGCTCATCGAGTTCTACCGCGCGCATCGCAAGTAGTCGCTGCTGTTAACGCATCGCGTCTTATAGTCAGGGGCCCGTATCCTATCGGATGCGGGCCCCTTTGCTTTGCCGTGGTCCCGGGGCGCACGGCCTTTGTGGAACATCGCCGGGGCGCCGCGCGCTGCGAGAACCCTGCGCCTAGATCTCGGTCTCCGCATGGCCTCGCTGCGCCTCGGGCAGCTCCCCGTAGAGCGGATGGTCTTCGAGCCTAAAGCGCTCGACCTGTTCGGGAGTGCGACCGCGTACAAAGAGCCACGAGCGATCGATCGGCGTCGCCATGAGCGTGCTGGGCAGCGCGTCGGCGCGGTCGGAAAACACCCGGGCACTCTCGGGATCCTGGAACGCCAGCACCAGATGCGTGTCGCAGTTGCCCATGATGGAGCGTGCGCGTGCCTCGCCATAGAGCGCATCGAGCTGGTTGGTCGACTGCAGCAGCAGCGTTGCCCAGATGTTGCGGCTTCGGATAATCGAGAGCACGTTGTCGATCTGGGGGATCTGCAGATTTGCGAAGTCATCGAGCATAAAGCGCACGGGCACGGGCAGGCTGCCGTCGGGCTGCCTATCGGCCTCACGAATGAGGCCCATAAACGCCTGCGAAATAAAGAGGCCGGTCAGCGGATCGAGATTGCGGTCAATATCGCTTACGGTTACAAACAGGGCGCAGGGGGTGTGTCCCATGGAGGCGAAGTCCACCTGATGGCACTCACGATAGAGCTGTGCCGCACCGTCGAATCCCAGACACATGACCTTTTCGGCAAGGATGCCGACGATGCTCGCGTGCATGCGCTCGGCATTTTGCGTAATGGCGTAGCGCCGCCATAGTGAGAGGGCATAGCTTTGGGGGTCGGTCGTGATCAGGTCGTCAAACAATCGACCCGTGGCACCGTCCTGCAGGTGCTCGATCAGCTTGATGACCGAGCTGATCGTCTGCTCGTCGGCGGGTAGCTGTTCGGTGGCGTAGGCGATAAGACACGACAGCAGGTTTGCCGCCGCATGATCCCAAAAAGGCTGGTTGTTGTCCTCGATGGGGCAGATGGCCTTTGCCACCGAGAGGATGTCCTGCTGGTTGGGCCTGCCGTCCGCCTTGCGGCGAATGTGCCTCAGGGGGTTGTAGCCGCAGCGCTCGATGCCGGGCGCAAGGGCGGGGACGGTGTTGAGGTCGGCGAAGTTGAGACATTGCACGCGGTAGCCGTGGGCTGCCAGCACGGGTCCCACTTCGCGACAGAGCGTGCCTTTGGTGTCGAGCACGATGTAGCTTGCGTTCATTTGCAGCAGGTTGGGCTTGAGGACGTTTCGGGTCTTGCCGGCTCCCGAGGGGCCGATCACAAGTGCGTTGTTGTTGAGTCCCGTTTGGCGGGTGTCGCAGGAAAGCGTTCGATCCTTGGCGAGGATGGTGGACGATGCGGACTCAGATGCGGCGAGGCGGCTGGCGAGGTTAGACATGGGCGACCTCCTTGGTGGTCGAGAGGATTTCGTGGGCAAAGCCGAGCTCGACGGCGCGCTCGGCCGAAAGGTAGGTGTCTTTTGCAGTGAGGGACTGGATGCGCTTGGGCGTGAGGCCGCTGCGGTCCGAGAGGATTTGCGTGAGGGTCTTGCGGGTCTGCATGAGACGCCGGCTGGTTTCCTGCAGCGCAAGTGCCGAGCCGCCTGCCCCCTGGGGGATCAGTGGGTCGTGAATCATGAGCTCTGCATGGGGCGCCATACGGCGATCGTCGCCGCCCATAAAGATCACGGCGCCCATGGACGCGGCGAATTCCAGGCAGACGGTGCGGATGGGGCACGATGCGAGGCGCATGGCGTCATAGATCGCAAGACCCGATCGCACGCTTCCGCCGGCGCTGGCGACAAATATGGTGATGGGGCGGCTGGGGTCGGTGGCATCGAGCAGGCGGATCTGCTGGCATAGGTCGTGGGCCATCGGGGTTTCGATGTTTCCCATGACGGAGAGCTCGCGACGGGCTAGCATCTCATCGTAAATGCTGGTGAGCGTGATACCTCGGGCGGATTCACGCATGGTGAGGGGGCTGATGATGGGGGAATGATTGGTGTCCATGAGGACTCCTTTCTGTTGGTTGTGTTGTGGAATAGGATTGTTGCCCGCGGAGGGGCTGGCGGGCTACAGGGTTCGTCCGAGCCTGAGATCGAGCTCGGTTGTGGGGCAGGCTGCCTGTTCGTGCGGCTCGCAAGCGCCAAGGGCTCCAAAGCGATGGAGCGTTGCGGCGGGCGTGGTGTAGGCGAGCCGAAGCTGATGCTCGACAGGGGCACATCCGTCATTTTTGTAATGAGCCGCGTAGTACTGCGCGATGCTGGCGTTCATCTCGCTGCCATTGCGATGGCGCTCAAACTGGCGTCTGCAGGTCTCGATGATCTTTGCTACCGACTTAGGTGCCGTCGCGGGAACAAGGGCGAGATAGCCCTCAAATAGCTCGTTGATGCTCAGGAGGCACAGCAGGTCGATCAGCGTCCTTATGGCTGCTCCCTCGGCAGAAAAGTGCGCGGTCATGCGGTTATATCGGTTGCGGTCGACGATGGCCGCATGGGGTCTTGGAGTTTTCTGCCCCGTGGTCCCGGGCTTTTGCCGCGCCTGTGTATTGAGCTCGACGTTGCAGCGCTTGAGGCCGTCCAACGGAAGGAACAGTGCGGTGCGCAGGGTGTTCCGCTTGCTTTCGAGTTCATGACGCTCGTCGGGTTCCCATTCGAGCTTGAGTTTCGTGTCGAGCGCCGTAAGCATATGGGCTAGGCAGCCTACGGTAAGAACGTACGAATCGTTGTCGCGTTTTGGGGCATAGGGGTCTGTCAGCTTGCGAATGTCGGGGTCGCCCATGATCTTTGTGCAGCGCTTCAGCAGTTGAGGGTGGTCGGCCAAGATTGTCGCGAGCGGTAGCGACGCGTAGTTCTTGATGGTCGCGGCGGCAAAGGTGGCGTCATATTCGTTTGCATATGCTCGCTCAATGCGGGCATCCAGAATGCTTTTCTTATCGCCGTCTTCAGCGTAGTGGTTTGTCATAGCTTCTCCAATCGGTTGATGTTCGTGCTGTTTGTTGATGTGTTGGTTGTCGTGAGTGATGTGCTTGCCGTGGGTGATGTGCTGACGTTGGGGTGCTATGCGGTTTTCAATGAGCCCGTGAGGCAGTTGCTGCAGGGGCGGGATGGAACGGCCCATGCAAGGCGGAAGGCATCGTGCTCAAAATCGAGACAGCAATGCCCTGGGTGCCTCACATGTGGCAGTTACCTCATTAAGTTGTCATTGCGTTTGGGGTTGTACTTTGCCGATCTTCCTTCTCTTACACGCTAAAAACTGAAACTGAATATGCTCGATTAAACGATGACCACCGGAGCGATCATCTTTAAAGTACGTTCGTTTTGCTGATTTGACAAGAACTAATTTTGAAATTTTTTTCTACGGGATGAAATGAGATTTGTGGAACGGTCGCGATTGGTGTCGCCAGCTTTGCATGTGGTGGCTCGGCGTTTGGGCTGGAACGACTGAGCCCCGAGATGGCGTCCCGTTCATGTTTGAGACAATATATGACTTTTTGCCCGTTGCAAACGGAGTCGCGGTGGGTGTTCTGTATGATGGCTCAGACAAGGTTGTTCAATGACAGGGAGGCATATATGGCAATCAAAGCCATCGCAATGGATATCGACGGTACGCTCACCAACGACCAGAAAGTGATTAGCCCGCGTACGCGCGAGAAGCTGCTCGCGGCGCAGGAGTCGGGCATTAAGCTCATTTTGGCTTCGGGCCGTCCCGCATGGGGGCTGCACGCCTTGGCGCAGGAGCTCGACCTTCAAAACCATGACGGTCTGCTGGTGGCCTTTAACGGCGCTCACGTCGTCGATGCCCAGACCGACGAGGTGCTGTTCGATCAGGCTATGCCTGCCGACGAATTGCATCGCCTGATTGATCACCTGCGTAATTTTGACGTGATCCCTATGATTTCGCTCGGTCGCGATTTGCACGTCGAGGACTCGTACCATTGCATGATCACGCTGCCTGACGGCTCGCAGAAGAATATCGTCAAGTATGAGCGCGACGCGTGCGATCTTAAGATTCGCGAGGTGGAGAGCCTGCATGAGGTCGCTGATGCTTATCCCGTGGACAAGCTGCTCACTGCGGGCGACCCGGCCTATTTGCAAGCGCATCACGAGGAGATGTACGCGCCCTTTACTCAGACGCTTTCTGGTATGTTTACGGCCGACTGGTACTTTGAGTTTACGGCGCCCGGTATCGACAAGGCCCGTGCGCTCGAGGGTGCCCTGCCCAAGCTCGGCATCGATGCCAGCGAGGTCGTATCGTTTGGCGACGGCCAGAACGACAAGTCCATGATTGAGTGGGCGGGTACTGGTGTTGCCATGGGCAACGCGGTTGACGAGGTTAAGGCCGTGGCCCAGATGGTGACCGCCAATAACAACGAAGACGGCATTGCGGTGGCGCTGGATAAGCTGCTGGGTTAGAATCGCCGATAATGCATGGTTCGGGCGCCTGCTTACAGGCGCCCTTTTGTTAGGGAGGGTGCCGTGTCCGCATTTCCGTTCGACGCCGTTATCTTTGACATGGACGGCGTGATTGTCGATACCGAGTATTACTACCTGGGCGAGACTGCCGCGTTTGCCAAGGAGCTTGGGCTTAATCTGACTCAAGAGGAGTTGAATGGGCAGGTCGGTACCTCGCATCAGTTCTTCCTGCATATGCTGGTCGATTGGTTTGGGCGCGCCGGTAAGGGGCATTTTACTGGCGAGGAAGCGTTGGCCCGTTGGGACGAATGGGCGCATAAGCGTCCGCGCGACTATCAGGCTTTGATTAACCCAGGCGCCGTGGATACGATTCGAGAGCTGCCGCGCCGTGGCGTTCGCGTGGCGCTTGCCAGCTCGTCTCCCATGGTTAGCATCAATGAAGTGCTCAATGCGTGCGGGCTGTCGGATGCCTTTGAGTATGTGGTGAGCGGCGAGCAGTTTAAGGAGAGCAAGCCCGAGCCCGACATCTACCTGCATGCGCTGGACCTGCTGGGGCTGCCTGCGAATCGCTGCTGCTGCGTTGAGGATTCGGTGCCTGGCATCACCGCTGGCAAGCGAGCCGGTCTGACAGTCATTGCCAAGCGCGAGGAACGCTTTGGCTTTAGCCAGGATGCCGCGGACAAGATTATCGACCAGCTGCCGGAGCTGCTGGAACTCGCGTAGATCCTGGGCGGTACTGCTGTTACAACAGTAGTACCGTTGGCATAAGAGAGAGGTGGCGTCATGGCTTTTAACGTGAGCGCACTGGGGTTTGGCGACAACGTCGTCGACCGCTACGAGCATATTCACACTATGTATCCGGGTGGCAATGCGGTGAACTTTGCCGTGTATGCCAAGAAGTGCGGTGCCGCGCGCTCCGCGTATATGGGCATCTTTGGTAATGACACTGCTGCCGAGCATGTGATTGCGAGTCTTGAGGATGAGGACGTTGAACTAGCCAAATGCAAGCAGCTCATCGGCGAGAACGGTGCGGCGCGCGTTACTGTGGTTGATGGTGATCGTGTATTTCTGGGGTCTAACGATGGTGGCATCCGTGGTGATGCGCGCTATGTGCTCGATCGTTTTGATCTGGCGTATATGAAACAGTTTGACGTGGTCCATTCGGGTAACTACTGTTTTACCGAGCGTGAGCTGCCTAAGCTGAAGGCAGCGGGTATTACCGTTTCGTTTGACTTCTCGGATGATTCGACCAATGAATACTACGAGCAGATTGCTCCCTACGTTGACTTCGCGTTCTTTAGCGCGGCAGACGCCGCGAGCGAGGACGAGATTCGCGAGCGCCTTGCCTGGGTGAAGGGCCTGGGCCCATGTTTTGTGTCCGCAACGGCTGGCGCTGAGGGCTGCATTGCCTATGACGGCGAGCGTTACTATCGGCAGCATGCCAAGCCCGTGGCAGACATGAGGGACACCATGGGTGCGGGCGACTCGTTCCTGACTTCGTTTCTGATGTGCTATCTCGATTCCGCCAAGCGTGGCGATTATGGTCCTGAGGCTATTGAGCGGGCGCTTGACTTCGCGGCCAGGTTTGCCTCGACCGTATGCGGCATGGAGGGCTCTTGGGGGCATGGAGCGCCGATTTCCGAATAGGTGAGCAGTCCCGGGGAGTCGAATTGTCGCCTCCCCGGGGCCTCGTGGGCAAAAAATACCAAATATGAGTACTGTCACTAATTTAGTAACAGCGAAATCGCGCTTTCGAGGGCCAAGTTGGGCTCTGCGACCGATTAAAAGGTAGCGCACAGAGATGTGGTGTAAGAGGCGGGGCATGCCCCGCCTCCGCCCTTTCTTGAAAGGGAGGGGACACCGCCTAGAATTCGTCGTTGGAGTAATGAAGG
>JAXIYS010000006.1:0-59800 GCA_036304385.1 Collinsella sp.
ACCCCGTGTGCAGCTGCTATTTGTGGCGGGGCCTGCGGGCGCGGAACGTACCGGTGGCGCGGCGAGCGCCGACGATGCCCCTAATGCCACAGATGCTGCCGCCCAAACGGGTAAGGGCATTATCGCCCGCGCGGCCAATGATCTGTGCCGTTACTATGCCTCGCAAGATGGCATTCAGGTCAAGATTCTGTGCACGCCCTATCTCTATACAGCATCCGCGGCGCTCAGCGACCCCTTCTTGGTGCCGCTGTTCGAGGCGTGCTCGACCGGGTCGGTCGCGCTCCAAGGTGCCGCGGACGCGCCGTTTCCCCTGTTGTGCGCTGAGGAGCTGGCGGTGCTGGTACACCGTGTCTTTGACAGTTGGGATGCGACCTTTGAGACGCTCGATGTTGCAGATGCTTTCCATCGCACAACGGGCGACTTGGGCGGCGCGCTCCAGGGCCTGTTCCCCGGGCTGTCCGTTGTCTATGGAGAGTCGACCGGCTATGCGCTGCCCGCAGGCGATGCCGCTCGCAAACGCTATGGCTGGTTTCAGCGTTACGACCTGCTGCGCGACCTTTCGACCATCCACGCCCGCTGGGCTAACACCCGCACCAAAAAGGCCAATCCCTTACGTGCGGCCATCGATCGCATCCAGCTGCGCGCGCTGCCCATTAAATGCCTGGAGACGGGCTTCGCATGGGTGCTGTTCGAGGTGCTGGAGCATCTGTTCTCCCAATCTGCCCAGCTCAACGTGCTCGACTATCGACTGCTCTATGTGGTCCTGATTGGCACGCTCTACGGGCTCGACTTTGGCCTGGTCGCCGCGCTGCTGGCGTCGATTGGTCTGGCCGTGAGTTATTTTGCCCTGTACGGCTATACCTTTCAGGGCTTGTTCTATGAGCCTTCCAACTGGCTGCCGTTTATTGCGTACTTTGTGGTGGGCGCCGTGTGCGGCTATGTACAGCTGCGCAACAGCGAGGCCGTTAAGGCGGAGCGTGACGAGAACGAGCTTGTGCGAAACCGTAACACGTTCCTAACGCGGCTCTATCATGACGCGATTGAGGACAAGCGTGCCTATAAGCGACAGATTGTGGGTCGCCACGACAGCTTTGGCAAGATCTTTGCCGTGACGCAGGAGCTCGACGTACTCAACCCGCGTGATATATACCGCAAGTGCTGCGAGCTGCTGGGTGAGATTCTCGAGAACGATTCGGTGACAATCTACTATGTTTCGGGCGGGGCATTTGCGCGCCTGGTAGCGGCGAGCCCGGCGATTTCCAACAATGTGCCGCGCTCGCTCTCGCTCGACGACCTTGCGCCCGTGCTCCAAGGCTCGATCTCTGGTTTGTGGGTGATCCGCGCACTGACGCCGGGGCTTCCGATGTTTGGCTATGCGATCGAGCGCGATGGAGCCCCCGCCGTGTTGATCTTTGTGCGTCACGTGGCCGAAAGCCAAATGACCCTGTACTACCAAAACCTGTTCCGCATCCTGTGCGGCCTGGTGGAAAGCGCGCTGGGACGCGCCTTCGATTACGAGGCCGTGGCGCAGGATAAGCGCTGCGTTGCCGGCACGTGCGTGCTCAACCACGATGCCTTTGGCCGGGAGCTTGCCGCCGAGCAAGCGCTTGCGGACAACAAGATGGGGAGCTTCTTGCTCCTGCGCGTGGTGCCGGGCATGGAGCCTGTTGGCGAGCTGGTCGGCGCCATTGGGTCGGCGATTCGCGAGAGCGATGCTGCAGGCCTGGTCGATGGCGACACGCTTTACCTGCTCATGCGTCAGGCGACCGAGGCCGACCTTCCCGTTATTTGTGCGCGCTTGGACGCCAAGCACATTACGGTGGAGCCCGTCGACAGCGAGGATGTTGTGGCCCTGCTGCAGCGCATTGCGCCCGCTGGCAACGGTGAGGGGGAGGCCGCTTGATCTCGCTTGTCGTTGCTGCCGTACTGCTATTACTTCATGCGCTGGTTTGTCTGGTGCTGTGGACGCTTATGAAACTGGGCCTGCTGCCGGTTCGCGGGCACATGCTTGCCGTGATGGTGCTCGTACCGCTGTGGGGCCCGTTGCTCGTGGTGCTGCTCTCGCTGCGTAGCGCGGTGTTCGGTGACGACCTTAAGGATGCCACGCTGGAGTCGCTGCGCATTAACGACGACATGCATCGCAGCATGCTGGTGCAGGGGCGCGAGGGCGATGATGGCGTGGTGCCGCTCGAGGAAGCGCTGATCGTTAACGACCCGGGCGACCGCCGCCGTCTGATGCTATCCATGCTTACCGAGGATCCGGATGCGTACCTGGCACAGTTGCAGGCAGCAAAACTCAACGACGATGTCGAGGTCGCGCACTATGCCGCGACGGCGGTGGCGCAGATTTCCAAGGAGTCCGACCTTAAACTGCAGCAGTTGGAGCGCGCGTTTAAGACCGATCCAAGCTCGCATAACTTGGATGCGTATTGCGACTTTTTGGGCGCCTATTTGGACTCGGGTTTGGCAGAAGGCCGCGTGGCACAGATTCAGCGTCAGCAGTATGCACGCCTGCTCGCGCGTCGTTGCGAACGCGAGGACGGGCCTGCGCTGCGCATTCGCTATGCCACGGCGCTGGCCGATGCCGGCGAGATCGATAAGGCAGAGGACGTCGCTAGCCAGTTGGTGATCGATGCGTCAGACGAGCAGGACGTGTGGATGCTCTGCTTGCGCTTGGCTGTGATTCGTCGCGATGGGCAGGCGGTGCGGCGTGTAGTCGACGCGATCGACAAGCAGCACGTGTATTTGAATGCCGAAAATCGCGAGAGGCTGGCATTTTGGCGTGAAGGAGAGGAGGCCCGATGAGCGTGGTGCAACATATCCGCGAGCGTGCGGGCCATTTTCGTTGGATAGGGCTGCTCGTGGTATGGGCTGTCTTTATCGCCATGGCCGCTGTGCTGTTGATCGAGCGTGCCGGCGTGCAGTACAGCGCCGGGCAGCATAAGCTGGGTATGCTCGCCGCCAACGATGCGGTGCCGGCAAGCTCGGCGATGTTTGGCCAAAAGCCCACGTGCTTGGTTATTACCGACTCGGGCCAAGATGGCGTCGAGGACGTCAAAGAGCAGTTTGACCAGATTCTGCTCGACATGAAAATTGCCCACCGCGATGTGGATATTGCCACCGATGGTGTTGATGCGATTCCTTCCCTCACATCTTTCGACCGCGTGATTTTACTGATGCCTTCGATCGATGGGCTCGGTACGCACCTCTCCGACATCATGAGCTGGGTGAGCTCCGGCGGTTCGCTGATGCTCGCCATGACACCGGACAATTCGAGCTATCTGCAGGCAATCGGTCCCAAGCTAGGCATCGATTCTGCCAGCTATGAATATACGACGGCAGAGAGCATCGTGCCGAGCGAGGACTTTATGATCGGCGGTGGACAGCGTTATGAGTTGTCGGATCCCTTCGATTCGTCGCTCTCGGTTTCGCTGCGTGAGACGGCCCACGTGTGGGCTAAAACCGGCGACACGGGTACTCCGCTTATTTGGTCGAGCGATTGCGGCAACGGCCGTACCGTGGTGTGCAATATCGGTATCTACAACAAGGTCATGCGCGGTTTCTATGCCGCGGCCGTGAGCCTGTTGGGCGATGCCACGGCCTATCCGGTCATCAATAGCGCGGTGTTTTACCTGGACGATTTCCCGAGCCCCGTTCCCTCGGGCGACGGCACGTACATCAAACGCGACTACGGCCTTTCTATCGCCGATTTTTATGCCAAGGTGTGGTGGCCCGACCTGCAAAAGCTCGCGCAGCAATACGACATTCGCTATACCGGCGTGATGATCGAAAACTACGAGGACGTGGTCAACCAAACCGAGCCCGCGCGCCAGGCCGATACCACGCAGTTCCGCTATTTTGGCGACATGCTGCTGCAGATGGGCGGTGAGTTGGGCTTTCATGGCTACAACCATCAGCCGCTGGCGCTCTGGGACACCGACTATGGCACGCTGTACGACTACAAGACGTGGAAGAACAAGGAGACGCTTGTCGCGTCTCTCGACGAGCTTGTCGCCTTTCAGGACGAGGTGTTGCCCAACGCGCACGGCTCGGTCTACGTGCCGCCGTCGAATATTCTTTCGGCCCGCGCCCGCAAGATTATTGGCGAGGACGTGCCGCGCATTAAGACCATTGCCAGTACGTACTTTGAGGACGGAACCGACCTGCCCTACGTGCAGGAATTTGGCGTGGCGAGCGATGGCATCGTGGAGCAGCCGCGTATCGTTTCGGGCGGCATGGTCGATGACACCTATATGCGTCTGGCCGCGGTGTCCGAGCTCAACATGCACTACGTGAGTACTCACTTTATGCATCCCGATGACCTGCTGGATCCCGATCGCGGCGCTAAGGAGGGCTGGGAGGTCTACAAGGGCGGCCTGACCGACTACCTGGACTGGCTTACCAAGTCTGCGCGCGACCTGCGCCACCAGACGGGTTCGGAATGCTCGGGTGCCATTCAGCGTTTTTCGTCCGTGACGGTGAGCGTGGATACGGGCGATGATGCCTGGACGCTCAACCTGGGCAACTTCCACGACGAGGCTTGGCTTATGTTCCGCGCCAATAACGGCGAGCCGGGTACGGTGTCCGGTGGCGAGATTAAACACCTGACGGGCGACCTGTACCTAGTCAAAGCGACGGACAAGACCGTGACGATTGGGCGCAAGGAGGGCGGCGACCGATGAGAATCTGCTTAGTGCTCGAGGGCTGCTACCCCTACGTGCACGGCGGTGTGTCCACCTGGATGCACGGCTACATCACGGCCATGCCCGAGCACGAGTTTGTGCTGTGGGTGATTGGCGCTCACGCCGAAGACCGCGGCAAGTTTGTCTACGAGCTGCCCGGCAACGTCGTCGAGGTGCACGAGGTGTTCCTGGACGATGCTCTGCGTCTTTCGGGCGAGCAGGAGGAAGTCGACTTCGACGACCGCGAGCGCGAGGCGTTGCGCCGTCTGGTTTCGCTCTCCAATCCGGACTGGGACGTGCTGTTCGACATTTTCCAGCGCCGCCACGTGCATCCGCTCTCATTTTTGCAGAGCCGCACGTTTATGGACATCTTCCGCGACGTGTGCCTGGCCGAGTACCCGTATACGCCTTTCGCCGACGCCTTCCACACCATGCGTTCGATGTTGCTGCCCGTGCTCTATCTGCTGGGCAGCGAGGTTCCGGTGGCCGACGTGTACCACGCCATCTCGACCGGCTACGGCGGCCTGCTTGCGAGTCTTGGCTCGAGCGTTCATAACGCGCCGGCATTGCTGACCGAGCACGGCATCTACACGCGCGAGCGCGAGGAGGAGATCATTCGCGCCGACTGGGTGGTGCCCTCGTTTAAGGACCGCTGGATCCGCTTTTTCTACCTGCTCTCGGAGGAGATCTACCGTCGCGCTTTCCGCGTGACAAGCCTGTTTCACAACGCCCGCAAGACGCAGATTGATATGGGCTGCGATGCGGACAAATGCCTGGTCATCCCCAACGGCATCCAGTTCGACCGCTTTAAGGACATTCCCTTAAAGCCCGATGACGGCTGGGTGGACATTGGCGCGGTGGTGCGCCTGGCGCCCATCAAGGACGTCAAGACCATGATCTACGCCTTCTTTGAGCTGCACGAGCGCCTGCCCAAGGTGCGCCTGCACATTATGGGCGGCGTGGATGACGAGGAATATGGCGCCGAGTGCCATGCGCTGGTGGAGACATTGGGCGTGCGCGACCTGATCTTTACCGGCCGCGTCAACGTGGTCGAGTACATGGAAAAGCTCGACTTTACCATTTTGACGAGCATCTCGGAGGGCCAGCCGTTGAGCGTGTTGGAATCGCTGGGCGCACGTCGCCCCTGCGTGACGACCGAGGTCGGCTGCTGCCGCGAGCTGCTCGAGGGCGCCCCCGGCGACGACTTTGGCGTGGCTGGATTCGTGAGCCCGCCCATGTATCGCAAGGGTCTGGCCGATGCTATGGAGCGCATGTGCGCGAGCCGTGCCCGCCGCCTGGAAATGGGGGAGCGCGGCCAGCGTCGCGTGGCGACCTATTACCTACACGAGCAGATGCTCGCCAACTATCGCGCGCTGTACGACGAGACGGCGCGCGCGTTTGACCTGCCAAGGGAGGGGGAGTAGTCGGTGGCCGGAATCGGTTTTGAGCTCAAACGCCTGTTTAAGCGCAAGGGCCTGTTTGCCACGATGCGCGCCTATGGCTACGCCGGCATCGTGTGCACGGGCCCCATGCTGCTGGGCGTGCTGCTGCAGGTGGGCATCTTGGTGCTGTGCGGTCTGTGGGGCGTGGGACGCGCCAACCAGGATCTGCTGGTGTGCATGGTGACCTATACGCTGCTAGCCTCGCTCACCCTCACAAGCTTTTTCTCCATGCCGGTCACGCGCTTTCTGGCCGACATGCTGTTTGCCGAGCGCGAAGAAGAGGTCTTGCCCTCGTTTTGGGGCTCCAACGCCATCATGCTCGTTGCGGGCACGGTGCTCTACGGCGTATTTTTGCTGTTCTCGGGCGCCACGCTGCTGCAGGGGCTGCTGTGCCTGTGGCTGTTCAACATTATGATCGTCAACTGGAACGGCATGAGCTACCTCACGGCCATCAAGGACTACCGGGGTATTCTGTGCAGCTTTGCCGCGGCCATTGGCATGGCGTGCCTGTGTGCCTTGGCCGCGCTGGTGCTGGGGTTGCCGCCGGTCGAGGGGCTGCTGGGCTCGATCGCCCTGGGCTACGGTGTGATGCTCGCCTGGGACGTGGTGCTGTTATACCGGTATTTTCCTCAGAGCGATCGCAGCCCCTGGCTCTTTTTGCGCTGGCTCGACCAGTTTATGCCGCTGGCGCTCACGGGCCTGTTTACCAACTTGGGACTCTTTGCGCACCTGGTGATTATTTGGGCAGGGCCCATTGGCGTGCAGGTCAAGGGCTTGTTTTACGGCGCGCCCTATCATGATGTGCCGGCGCTCATCGCGTTTTTGACCATTCTGGTCACGACCGTCAACTTTGTGGTGTCGGTCGAAGTCAACTTCTATCCGCGCTACCGCGACTACTACAGCCTGTTTAACGACGGCGGCGTGGTGGGCGACATCGTGGTGGCCGAGGAGGAAATGCTCGCCACGCTCAACCGGGAGCTGCGGTTTTGCGCGCTCAAGCAGCTGTTTGTGACGGCAGCGGTCATCTCGCTCGAGACCACGGTGCTCTCGGCCCTGCCGCTGGGCTTCAATAACCTGATGCACGGGTATTTTCGCACGCTGTGCGTGGGCTATGGCCTGTATGCCGTGGGCAACACGATTCTGCTGATCTTGCTGTACTTTACCGACTACAAAGGCGCCGTGCTTGCCTCCGGGCTGTTCGCGGGCGTGGCGGGGCTGGCGACCATCGTCTCGCTGTTCTTTCCGCAGCAGTTTTATGGCTTTGGCTTTTTGCTCGGCGCGGCGGTGTTTTTTGTTGTGGCGCTCATGCGGCTCGATACCTATACCGCCAACTTGCCGTATCGTATCCTGAGTCAGCAGCCCATTGTGGCGACCGACAAGACGGGTCGCTTTACGGAGTTGGGCTGCTTGCTCGACCGTGCCGAACAGCGCTACGAGGAGCTGCGTCTAGAGGGCGAGCCGCATGGTGCGTTTGAGCGCACGGTGGTCCGTGTGTATCGCAATCGTTGGGGAGGTCCTGATGACCGATAGGATGATATCGCGTCGCCGCTTGATTGAGGCGGCTGCCGGCACACTGCTGCTTTCGGGCTGCTCTTCGCAGGACGAATCCTCGACAAAAAAGACCAAGAAGCAGGGCAAGATTAAAAAGGACGATGCGTCTAGCAAGACCAAGCACCTTCGCGACAAGGATGAGTTGTACGAGGTCTACGACGACTCGGGCATCGTATGCATGTACCTGACGGTCTCGCGCGGCAACAGCTCCGAGAACACCGACCATAGCTGGGCCGAGATCAATACCTACTCGGTGTATGACTATGCCGACATGGGCGTGACGCGCTATCAGGTTATGGGCCTGCTGCAGCCTGGCGATGATAAGGGTCCCGTTGCTGGCGAGGTGGGCTATGGCGAGAAGGCGCCCAACGCCACGGTGCAGGTGCGCGGTCAGACGTCGAGTACCTATACACAAAAGAACTATAAGGTGGAGCTCAAAAAGGGCAAGGGCACGTGGCGCCAGCAACGTGCGATTGCGCTTAACAAGCACATGGGCGAGGGCATGCGCTTTCGTAACAAGATGGCCTACGATCTGATTCGTGGCATTCCCCAGATGATGGGCCTGCGCACGCAGTTTGTGCACTTATGGGTGTGCGACCAGACCGAAAAAACTAACGACACCTTTGAGGACTACGGTCTGTTTACGCAGGTCGAGCAGCTCAACAAGACGGCGCTCAAGGCCCACGGTCTGGATAAGAGCGGGCATCTCTATAAGGTGAACAGCTTCGATTTCCATCGCTTCGAAGACACCATTAAGCTCGCCGATGACCCCGACTATAACCAGACGGCGTTTGAGGGCATGCTCGAGATTAAGGGCGATTCGGACCATACCAAGTTGATCGAGATGCTCGATGCGCTCAACGACGATACGCAAAAGATCGACGACGTGCTCGACACCTACTTCGATACCGAGAACCTGGTCTATTGGATGGCGTTTCAGATCTTGACGGGCAATTGCGATACGCAGAACCGTAACTGCTATCTGTACAGCCCGCTTAACTCCAAGGTCTGGTACATCCTGGATTGGGACAACGACGGCATGCTGCGCAAGTTCGAGTTGAGCCTGACAGGGTTCTCGGATTATGCGAGCTGGGAGCGCGGCGTGAGCAACTACTGGGGCAACGTGCTATTTAACCGCGCGTTGCGCAGCAAGTCGTTCCGCAGCGAACTCGATAGCGCCGTCAAGGACCTGCGCTCGTATTTGACCGAAGAGCGTCTGAGCAAGATGGTCGAGCATTATCGTGAGGTCACGGAGCCGCTCGTCTTTGCTGCGCCCGACCTCGATAACCTGCCCGTGACCAAGGACGAATACGAGCAGATTGCCGCGGCGATTCCTTCCGAGATCGAGGAGAACTATAAGAGCTTTCGCGAGAGCTATAAAAAGCCCATGCCGTTCTACATTGGCGTGCCGCAGATCGATAACGGTAAGCTGCGCATCAATTGGGATGCGTCCTACGACTTTAAGGCGCGCGACATCCGCTATACCGTGGAGCTTGCGCGCGACTATGCCATAAGCGACGTGGTCTTTAAGGCCGAGGACGTGCTGCTGCCCGAGGTGACCTGCGATGCGCCCGATGCTGGTCAGTATTTTGTGCGCGTGCGTGCCACCAACTCTGATGGCTATACGCAGGATGCGTTTGACTATTATGTGACCGACGACGGCAAACAGTACGGCATGCTGTGTTTTTACGTGCAGGACGGCGGTAAGGTCGTGGAGGACACGTATGAGGAGGGCTAGCGCGCTGCTCGAGCGCCTGGCGGCACCTCCCGTGCGCACCACGCAGGAGCGTTATCGCCATGAGCTCAAGTACCTCATCAACGAGGGCGAGCACGCCGCGCTGGCCTGCCGCATGGCGCCGGTGTTTAAGCTGGATAAGCATGCGCGGGCGGGCGGTTACACCATTCGCAGCCTGTACTTTGACGACTACTGCAACTCGGCCTACGAGGAAAAAGACGCCGGTATTCTCATGCGCAAAAAGTATCGCGTGCGCATCTATAACGGCAGCGACAAGGTGATTAAGCTCGAGCGCAAAAAGAAGTACGGCAGCTGGATCTATAAGGAGGACGCGCCGCTCACGCGCGGTGAGTTTGAGCAGATCCTGGCCGGCGATTACGACTTTTTGCTGCGGAGTCCACACTAGCTCTGCCGTGAGTTCTACATCGAGTGCATCTGCAACATGATGCGCCCGCGGACCATCGTGGATTACGAGCGCGAGCCGTGGGTGATGGACGAAGGCACCGTGCGCATTACGTTTGACATGAACGTGCGCGCCGCGGTGGGGAGTTTTGATATCTTTGACGCGACCTTGCCCGCGCTGCCCGTGCTAGAACCCGGCAAGCTTGTGATGGAGGTCAAATTTACCGAGTTTTGCCCGCAGCTGGTGCGCGATATGGTGCCACCGGGCGCGGCGGAGCTCACGGCGGTCTCCAAGTACTGCCTGTGTTACGAAAAGACCGCTTACCTGCGCGGATTTAATTACTGGGAATCGGATTTTGAGAACCGAGGGGATATTTAGTCATGAGCACCAGGGACTTTTTTAAGAACTCCGTACTGGAGGCGTTTGGTCAGGTCGACCCTGCCAAGATCGGACTGTCGCTGCTCGTGGCGCTGGTCATGGGCATTTTGATCTACCACGTGTACAAGCGTTTCTTTACGGGCGTGGTGTACTCGCGCAGCTTTGCCGTGACGCTCGTGGGCATGTGCGTGCTTACCTGCATGGTGACGCTCGCTATCTCGACCAACGTGGTCATCTCGCTCGGTATGGTGGGCGCTTTGTCGATCGTGCGTTACCGTACGGCGGTCAAGGACCCGCTCGACCTGTTGTATCTGTTCTGGGCCATTACCACGGGCATTACAGCGGGCGCCGGCATGTACGCGCTCGTGGGGCTGACGGCGGTGGTCATCGTGGCGATGATCGCCGGCTTTGCGAGTCATCAGGACAAGGCGCGCGTGTACATGATGGTCATCCACTACACGGGCCAGACCACGGGCGACGATATCGTGCGCGCGTTTGGCCGCACCAAGTTTACGGTGAAGTCCAAGACCATGCGCGGCGACAAGGTCGAGATGACCGTCGAGGTGTTCTCGGACGGCGTGGATATGCCGTACGCCGACGCCATCCGCGCGCTCGATGGGGTAGAGGACCTGACCCTGATTCAGTACAACGGCGAGTACCACGGCTAACTTTGTTCCGGCGTTCCGACGAACGCCGGACCGCTCGACGCTGCGCACGCATCTGCCGGGCGATCTACCGCTCAAACCGTCGCTCGCGTACATGAAGTACGCGTCGCTCCTCTTTCGCGGCACCTCGCCACGGCAGCTGCGCGCTCGCTGACGTTTGCTTGACCTGGGCTGTTGAAATGATCCATGTGGCTCGTCCCATTTGCTAAATTTGCCGGTATGGGTTGGGTATCATTGTGTAAGCGATTTCAATGACAGGGGTGCTTGTGGTAAAGATGAAAGATGTGGCCGAGCTGGCCGGCGTTTCGAGTGCCGCCGTCTCGCGCTACCTCAACGGTGGATATATCTCGGCGGATAAGGCCGCGCGCATTAAGCAGGCGATTGAGCTGACCGGATACGTGCGGTCCAGCCAGGCTCGCGCGCTGCGCACCGGCTCCACCAAACTCATCGGCGTCATCGTGCCCAAGATTAACTCGGAATCCGTTAGCCGCATTACCGCCGGCATTGGCCAGGTGCTCGGTCACCGTGGCTACCAGATGCTGCTCGCCAATACCGACAACGCCCCTGATCGCGAGCTCGAGTACCTCGATTTATTCCAAAATCACCCGGTCGATGGCATTGTACTCGTGGCGACCATGATCACCGACGAACATCGTGCGGCCATTGCGTCTTGCCACGTGCCCATTGTGCTGATCGGCCAAAACGTCGAGGGCGCGGCTTGCGTCTACCATGACGATTTCGAGGCTGCCTTTGAACTGGGCCATGCGCTTGCGGGCCGTGTGGACGGCAAGATTGCCTATATTGGAGTTACCGAGGAAGACCGTGCCGCCGGTTACGACCGTCGTCGTGGTTTTGAAGCTGGTCTGGGCGCCGCGGGTGTTGTGCTCGATCCCGAGCTGATTCGCCGCGGGTCCTTTACCCTCGATTCCGGCTATCGTGCGTCGCGCGAGCTGCTGGGCGAAGTACCCGATGTTTCGTTTATCGCGTGCGCGACCGACACCATGGCGGCGGGCGCGCTGCGTGCCATCGATGAGGTTCGCGGCATGGGCGAGGGTATACACCGCGTGAGCGGTTTTGGCGACAACGCGTTTTTGCGCGCGCTGACGGGCGGCATTCCCACCGTGCATTATGGCTACCTGACCAGTGGCGTCGAGGCGACCAATATGTTGCTCAACACGCTCGATGGCGTGGAGGGGGAGAGCGGTCTCAAGACGCTCAAACTCGGCCATCAACTTATGAATGTCTAGGCTTTGGGCATGTCTGCCTGCCTTTGAGGCCCCTGTTTTTGCGGTAAAACTACCATTCGCCGGCTTTTTCCTACCGTTCACCCTACTATGAAAACGATTACAGACATATGAAACTGAAAACGATTACAGTGTAAGTGTCAAAGGTAGTCGGGTGCGCATGCACCCGTTGGAGGAAAGGGAAGTCATGGACTACCGCAAATCAGCCCAAGAGATGCTCGACAACATCGGTGGCGCCGGCAACGTTGTTTCGGCCGCACACTGCGCCACGCGTCTGCGCCTGGTGGTTGCCGATAACGCGAAGGTTGACAAGGAGGCCCTCGAGAATATCGACGGCGCTAAGGGCGTCTTTGAGGCCCAGGGCCAGCTTCAGATTATTTTTGGCACCGGCACCGTCAACAAGGTCTACGACGAGTTCATTACGCTCAGCGGCGTCGAGGCTGCCACCAAGGCCGAGGTCAAGGAGGCCGCCGCGCAGCAGCAGAACATCTTTATGCGCGCCATTAAGGTGCTCGGCGATGTTTTTGTCCCCATCATCCCCGCCATCGTGGCTTCGGGCCTGCTGCTGGGCATCATGAGTGCCCTCAACTTTATGGCCTCCAACGGCTTTATCGCGCTCGACACCAATAACTTTATTTATAAGATCGCCGACCTGGTCTCGGGAACGTCCTTTGGCATCCTGCAGATCCTGATCGGTTACTCCGCCGCTAAGGCCTTTGGAGCCAACCCGTATCTGGGCGCCGTCGTCGGTGGTGCGTTCATCAACTCCTCGCTGCAGAGCGCCTACACGGTTGCCTCCGAGGGCTTGCAGACCATGGTCACCGTCATCCCCGGCGTGTACAGCTTTGAGTGGGTTGGCTATCAGGGCCATGTGATCCCGATCGTCATCGCCTGCGCCATCCTCGCCTTCTTGGAGAAGCGCCTCCACAAGATCGTTCCCGAGATGTTCGACCTCTTTGTGACCCCGCTTGTCTCGGTGTTCGTGACCGTGCTCGTGACCCTCGTTGCCGTCGGCCCCATCTTTGTCTGGGCCGAGAACGCCATCCTCGGTTTGATTCAGGCCCTGCTGACCCTGCCCTTTGGTATCGGTTCCTTTATCGTCGGCCTGTTCTATGCCCCCACGGTCGTTACCGGTATCCACCAGATGTACACCGCCATCGACCTGGGCCAGCTCGCCCAGTACGGTGTGACCTACTGGCTGCCCATCGCCAGCGCTGCCAACATCGCCCAGGGTGGTGCCGCGCTCGCCGTTGCCTTTAAGACCCGCGATGCCAAGATCAAGGGCCTGGCGCTTCCTTCGGCCCTGTCCGCCTTCATGGGTATTACCGAGCCTGCCATCTTCGGTGTGAACCTGCGCTTCTTTAAGCCCTTCATCGCCGGCTGCATCGGTGGTGGCTGCGGTGCCCTGGTCTGCGCGCTCACTTCGCTGGCTGCCTCCGGCACGGGCGTTACCGGTATCTTCGGTATCCTGCTGTGCCTGGCCCAGCCCGTGCAGTACGTGATCATGTTTGCGGTCGCCGCGCTGGTTTCCTTTGCCGTCTCGTTTGTCCTATACAAGGACGAGCCCAAGGCTTCCGAGCAGGCGTAGGATTCGCGTAAACAGAACGCCCGCAGGCTCCATCCTGTGGGCGTTTTCTTTATCTGGAACCCTTGATTTAAGCGTTCGTTGATTTAATTCGATTGGATACCGACATGTCTAACGCACTTCAGCGCGATCTTGCCAAGCTCGTTGCCAACATGGATGCCGCGGCCGCCGAGCGCGGTCACGGGCCCTATGCTCAGCATTTTCATATTATGCCGCCCACGGGCTGGCTCAACGACCCCAACGGGCTTTGCCAGGCCGATGGCGTGTTTCACGCATACTTCCAGTATGCTCCGTTTGATGTGAACGGCGGCGTCAAGATGTGGGGTCATGCCACGAGCCGCGACCTTATGAAATGGGAATATGTTGGCGCGCCGCTGCTTCCCGACGAGCCGTTCGACTGCCATGGCGTGTATTCGGGCTCGGCATTGGTCGAGGACGGTCGCATCCGCGTGCTCTATACCGGCAACGTTAAGCTCCCCGATGCGGACGGCGTCTTTGACTATGTCAGCTTCGGCCGTCGCGCCGACACCGTGTATGTCGAGAGTGTTGATGGACAGACGTTCAGCCAAAAGCGCGTGGTGCTGGCGTCCGAGGATTATCCCGAGGATTTGACCTGCCACGTGCGTGATCCCAAGGTGTGGCGCGATGCGGACGGGCGTTATCACATGGTGCTAGGCGCGCGTCGTCGCGTCGACGGGCCGCACGTCGAGAGCCGTTTTTGCGCCATGCATGGCGAGGGCGCCGGTCGCGATGTGGGCGAGATCCTGGTGTATGGCTCGGCCGATATGTTGAACTGGGAGCTCGAGAGCCGTGTGTCTACGCCCGAGCGTTTTGGCTTTATGTGGGAGTGCCCGGGATACCTTGAGCTCGAGGTGGATGGCTGTGTTCCGGCGAAGTGGCTGTCCTTCTCGCCCCAGGGGCTGGAGGGCGGTCGTTGGGACCGCGGCAACGTATACGCTGCTGGCTATATGCCTGTAACGGGTGACATTACCGGTGGTGACGGTGCCTATGAGCTGGGCGAGTTCCGCCTGTGGGACGCCGGTTTTGACTTCTATGCTCCGCAGGAGTTCACGGCCGAGGACGGTCGTCACATTCTGATCGGCTGGATGGGCATGCCCGATGAGCCGACCTATGGCAACGACCCCACTGTGGCGTGTGGCTGGCAGCACTGCATGACGGTGCCGCGAGAGCTTACGGCCGGTGCTGGCGGCGTGGTACTGCAGCAGCCGGCGCGCGAGATCGAGCACCATTATGCCTCGGTGCGTGTGGGGGAGGGCTCGTTGGAGGTTGCCGGCGATACCTGCTTTGACGTTGTTGCCGACGGTGTCAACGG
Organism: Collinsella sp.; assembly: GCA_036304385.1. Classification (GTDB taxonomy): domain Bacteria; phylum Actinomycetota; class Coriobacteriia; order Coriobacteriales; family Coriobacteriaceae; genus Collinsella. The sequence goes on from JAXIYS010000006.1 coordinate 15,019, forward strand.
CGCGTTCACCTCGACCGTTGATGGCGAGCTTAAGCTGGCGTTTATGCCCGCCGAGGGCGAACTGCCCTCGCGCTTTGAGATGCAATTTACCGATGAGAGTCGCGCTTCTGCCGGCTGCGGTCGTACCGTGCGCTGGGAGCCCGTCGACGAGGTTCGCAACGTTCGCATTGTTGGCGATGTCTCGTCGGTCGAGGTGTTTGTGAACGAAGGTGCGCTCGTGTTTTCGACGCGCATCTATCCCGAGACCTATGGCGTGTCCGTTGATGCTCCGGGTGCGAGTGTGACCTACCACGCGCTCAACATCTAGGCGATTCGTCGCATGTCGGCGCTATACTGCAGCCGTTGCCCACGATGCGGGAAACATCCGCATCGTGGGTTTTTGTTTATGAAGGGGTGGTGCCTTGTGGATGTACAGCAGCTAGAAGAGGCCTGGGCTGTAAGGGCTGGCGCGCGTGATGCGCGTCTTGTTGAGGCCCCTCACGTGCCGGCGGCGTTGTCGCTGTTGGGTATTGTGCGTCCCGGTGACCGCCTGGTGGCTTTTGCGGACGACTTTGCCGATGCGTTTGCTCGTGGCTTTGATGGCCGCGATGTTGTGCTGGTGGGGGATTCGTGCGCCGAGGTATTTGTTGCCGCGTCCGAGGGCTTTGATGCCTCGCTTGATGCCGAGGGGCCGCACCTGTGGTGGTTCGTCAATTCTATCGGCGGGTTTGGTCTGCGTGTGCCCGATCTGCGCGCGTTAGGCCGCGCAGCGCGTGAGGCTCATGCGCTGCTCGTGGTGGATAACACCGTGGCCGGCCTCTTTGGGTGCGATCCGCTGCGTTTGGGTGCCGTCCTGTCGCTTGAGGCACTCGACCGTGTGTGCGCCGGTAAGGCTCCTCGCAAGCTCGTTGCCGTATCGGTCGCACGCTCGCAGCTCAAGCGCCATCGTGTGGATGCTGCTGCCGAGTGCGCGCATGCCCTGCTTGAGGGGTCCGGAATGGCCGCGCTCGACTTGTCCTCCGTTGAAGCTGAGGTTCTAGAGTACGGGCTCGACACGCTCGACACCCGCATGCAGGCGCACTTCGATCGCGCCCGTGCGCTGGCTGAATATTTGGCCGCGAACGAGATGGTGCGCGACGTGCGCTACCCCGGATTGAGCTCGCATCCCGACCATGCGGTTGCAACGGGAATCCTCGAGCACGGCTTTGGCCCGGCAGTTGAATTTGACCTTATCGAATGCAGCGCGGGCGAGCTGTTCGATGCTTTGCCGGGGGAGTTCCGCACATCGCCCGCCGGCGGCGCAGCAACGCGCCTTTCGGCCCCACGCGGCAAGCGGGGGAGCACCATCCGTCTCTTCGCCGGCACCGACGACCCCTTGATCGTGGCCGCCACCCTAGACAACGCCCTCCGCAACTAGCTAAATCATCCTCGACTCCATAAGTTGCGGTGAAATATGGATTGATTTACGGCTTTAACCGCATAAACAGTTCCTATTTCACCGCAACTTATGAGAGGGGGTTGTGTAGCCATAAAGCCCCGTCCCAAATTAGCTACTGTGGTTGATGCTGGCGATGAGAGCGTCGGCTTTGGCAGCTATGACCTGGATTATGTCGGTCTGCAGCTCCTCGTAGACTTCGATGGCTCGTTCGCCGGCGGGGGTGAGCGTGGATCCGCGGGCGCCGTCGCGCTCGATGAGCTTGCAGCCCAGCTGTCCTTCAGCCTCATTCACGATGCGCCAGGCCTTTGAATACGCCATGCCCATGCTCTTGGCGGCGCGGTTCAGCGAGTGCTCGCGGGCAATACCCTGCAGCAGCAAGACGCAGCCGTGACCAAACACGCCCGGCAGATCTTTGTCGCACGCTTGAATGACCAACTTTGCCGTCGTCTTGTACTCCATACGCTCCACGTCTCCCCGCTAAAGTATTTGCTGGGCAAACGCAAAGCCTGCGTCAAGCCCTCGTGTGCTCTTCTTAAATCATGCATTGTAGCAGTCAAAGTGCGTTAAGATACTTGCCCAGTATTGGGCGCCCAAGGTTGGGCTGGGTCCTACGAGGCCTGCAGCCGACCGGTCGCATGGAAAAAGGAGAAACATGGCTACGTTCTTTCCCGGTGAGTCCCACACGTTTTCGGAGTATCTGCTGGTCCCTGGTTACTCGTCCTCGCAGTGCATCCCCAACAACGTCTCTCTTAAGACGCCGCTGACCCGCTTCAAGCGCGGTGAGAAGCCGGCAATCACCCTGAACATCCCCATGGTTTCCGCTATCATGCAGTCCGTTTCGGGCGTCGACATGGGTGTCGCGCTCGCTACCGAGGGTGGCCTGTCCTTCATCTATGGTTCCCAGAGCGCCGAGTCCGAGGCCGCTATGGTCAAGGCCGTCAAGGATCACAAGGCCGGCTTCGTTCAGTCCGATTCCACGCTGACCCCCGATATGACCATGGAACAGGTCATCGAGCTCAAGGAGAAGACCGGTCACTCCACCATGCCGGTTACCGACGACGGCACTCCCAAGGGTAAGCTCCTGGGCATCGTCACCAGCCGTGACTATCGCCCCAGCCGCGATGACCACCAGACGAAGGTCTCCGAGTTCATGACCCCGCGTGAGCAGCTCATCGTGGGCGACAAGAACATTAGCCTCAAGGTTGCCAACGACGTCATCTGGGACAACAAGCTCAACGCTCTGCCCATCGTTGACGACAACGATCACCTCATGGGCATCGTCTTCCGCAAGGACTACGACAGCCACAAGACCAACCCCAACGAGCTGCTCGACGGCGACAAGCGCTACATGGTCGGCGCCGGTATCAACACCCGCGACTATGCCGAGCGCGTGCCGCTGCTCATCGAGGCCGGCGCCGATGTCCTGTGCATCGACTCCTCCGAGGGCTTCAGCGAGTGGCAGAAGCGCACCATCGAGTGGATTCGCGCCAACTACGGCGAGGACGTCAAGGTCGGTGCCGGTAACGTCGTCGACGCCGAGGGCTTCCGCTTCCTGGCCGACTGCGGTGCTGACTTCATCAAGGTCGGTATCGGCGGCGGTTCCATCTGCATTACCCGCGAGACCAAGGGTATCGGCCGCGGCCAGGCCACCGCGCTGATCGACGTCTGCCGTGCTCGCGACGAGTACTACGAGGAGACCGGCGTCTACGTGCCCGTGTGCTCCGACGGCGGTATCGTCTACGACTACCACATGACGCTCGCCCTTGCCATGGGTGCCGACTTTATGATGTTGGGCCGTTACTTCGCCCGCTTTGACGAGAGCCCGACCGAGCGCGTCAACGTCAACGGCCAGTACATGAAGGAGTACTGGGGCGAGGGTTCCGCGCGTGCCCGCAACTGGCAGCGCTACGACCTGGGCGGCGCCGCGAAGCTCAGCTTCGTCGAGGGTGTCGATTCCTACGTTCCCTACGCCGGTTCCCTCAAGGACGGTGTGGGCGGAACGCTTTACAAGGTTAAGTCCACGATGTGCAACTGCGGCGCCCTCTCGATCCCCGAGCTCCAGGAAAAGGCACGCCTGACGCTGGTCAGCTCCACCTCCATCGTCGAAGGCGGCGCGCATGACGTTGTGGTCAAGGATTCCCAGCAGAGCGTTTCCTATCGATAAGGTAAGAGCTGCATATCAAAGGTTGAGTATCAACCACGTTATTTAGATAAAGCGAGATGCCTGCAAGTCGCAGGCATCTCGCTTGTCGTATTTGCTATCATCAGTCAAGTTAACCTTAGGGTCGGTCGGCTTGGCTTTGTTCGCTACAAGTTCCGCACGCAAAGAAGAGCACTTAATGTGCTCTTCGTCTTGCGCAGGACTGTCCGCAGTAGCGAACAAAGCCAAGCCGACCGACCCCAGCTAAGATTAAAGGAGCTGATATGTGCGATTGCACAGATCATAAGGACGAGATCCCTGCCTATGACGCGCAGGCCATTGAGTCCAGGTGGATGAAGGCCTGGGAGGACTCCAACCTCTTTGCCGTCGACACCGACGACAGCAAGCCCAAGAAGTACGTGCTCGAGATGTTCCCGTATCCGTCGGGCGACCTGCACATGGGCCACGCGCGCAACTATACCATCGGCGATGCCATGGCCCGTCAGGCCCGCATGCGCGGCTACGACGTGCTGCACCCCATCGGCTTCGACGCCTTTGGCCTGCCCGCCGAGAACGCCGCCATCAAGCACAACACGCAGGCTGCCGCCTGGACGTATAAGAACATGGATCAGGCGCTTTCCACGATGAAGCGCATGGGCTTCTCCTACGATCTGGATCGCATGGTCAAGACCTGCAGCCCCGATTATTACCGCTGGGGCCAGTGGATCTTTGAGAAGATGTGGGAAAAGGGCCTGGTCTACCGCAAGAAGAACCCGGTCAATTGGTGCCCCACCTGTAAGACTGTTCTGGCTAACGAGCAGGTTACCGAGGGCAAGTGCTGGCGCTGCGGCACCGAGCCCGAGAAGCGCGACCTGGAGCAGTGGTACTTCAAGATTACCGAGTACTCCCAGGAGCTGCTCGACGATCTGGAGAAGCTCCCCGGCTGGCCCGAGCGCGTCAAGCAGATGCAGGCCAACTGGATCGGCCGCTCCGAGGGCGCCGAGGTCGACTTTACCCTGTGCGACAAGGATGGCGAGCCCATCGAGGGTGACGAGGGTAAGATCACCGTCTTCACCACGCGAGCCGACACGCTCTTTGGTGTCTCCTTCTTTGTCCTGGCTCCCGAGTACGCGCGCCTGCACGAGCTCGTCGAGGGCACGGAGTACGAGGAGGCCGTGACCAAGATCGTCGAGGACTCCAAGCATATCTCTGCCGTCGAGCGTGCCCAGGGTACCCTCGAGAAGCACGGCGCCTTTACCGGCCGCTACGTTGTGAACCCCGTCAACGGCGAGAAGGTCCCCGTGTGGGTTGCCGATTATGTCGTTTCCGACTACGGCACCGGCGCCGTCATGGCCGTTCCCTGCGGCGACCAGCGCGACTTTGAGTTTGCCCGCAAGTACGACCTGCCTATTGTGCCGATCATCCTGGACGATGACGATCGCGCTGCCGTCGAGGCCAGCGGCGAGACCATCGATACCTTCCATGCCGAGACCGTCGACTGGGATTGCGCCCACGCTGCCGAGGGCACGCTCGTGCAGTCCGGCAAGTACACCGGCATGCGCGGCGGCAAGCACTCCGAGGGCGAGGCTGCCATCGTGGCCGACCTCGAGGCCATGGGTTGCGGTCGTCGTAAGGTCGAGTTCCGTCTGCGCGACTGGCTCATCAGCCGCCAGCGCTACTGGGGCAACCCCATCCCGGCCATCCACTGCGAGCACTGCGGCATCGTGCCCGTGCCCGAGGACCAGCTGCCGGTGACGCTGCCCGAGAACCTGGACCTGGGTGCCGGCGAGACCCTCGCCGAGTGCAAGGAGTTCTACGAGACCACCTGCCCGGTTTGCGGTCGCCCGGCCAAGCGCGAGACCGATACCATGGACACCTTCACCTGCTCCAGCTGGTATTACCTGCGCTATACCGACCCGCACAACACCAAGCTGCCCTTCTCCCGCGAGGCGGCCGACCGTTGGATGCCCGTCGATAACTACATCGGCGGCATCGAGCACGCCATTTTGCACCTGCTCTACAGCCGCTTCTTTACCAAGGCGCTGCGCGACCTGGGCCTGCTGAGTGTTGACGAGCCCTTCACCAACCTGCTGTGCCAGGGCATGGTCAAGGACGAGAACGGCGACACCATGTCCAAGTCCAAGGGCAACGTCGTTCCCCCGAGCTCGGTCATCGAGCCCTACGGCGCCGACACCATGCGTCTGGCGATCCTGTTTATCGCCCCGCCCGAGAAAGACTTCGACTGGGATCCCAAGGCCGTCGAGGGCGCTAACCGCTTCATCAAGCGCGCCTGGCGTATCGTGTGGCAGCTCGTCCAGTCGGGTGACGCCAACGTGGCCTTTGACAAGTCCGCGCTCGACGAGGTCGCGATGAAGCTCTACCGTGAGCGCCATCGCACCATCGCCAAGTGCACCGAGGACTTCGATCGCGGCCAGTTCAACACCGCGATCTCGGCCGTCATGGAGCTCGTCAACGCGGCGAGCGCCTATCTCAACGCCACCGAGGGCGCTGACCGCGACAAGGCCCTGTGCTACGGCGTGGCCAAGGACATCGTAAGCGTCCTTGCCCCCATCTGCCCGTTCTGGGCCGACGAGCTGTGGCACGAGGCACTCGGCTGCGAGGGCAACGCCTACACCGCCGACTGGCCCGAGTTCGACCTGGCCGAGTCCATCGAGGACACGGTGCAGATCGTCGTCCAGGTACTCGGCAAGGTCCGTGGCCGCATTGACGTGGCCCGCGATGCCTCCAACGAGGAAATGCAGGCTGCCGCCGAGGAGGCCGTTGCCAAGTGGCTCGAGGGCAAGACGGTCGTCAAGGCCATCTGCGTGCCCGGCAAGCTGGTTAACCTGGTGGTCAAGTAAGCGCTGCGCGCATAGTTGACAAAAAATAGCGAGGGACTATTCCACAGGGAGTCGCCCCTCTTTTTGGTTATGGATACTTGCGACAACACCCAATTATCCATTTCTTGTGGAGAACCTGTGCTCACGCTGACCTGCGGGTTTGTGTTGTGGTTGCACGTTTGCGCAGGTATTGGTATAGTTTGCTTGCAAATGAAGTTGTAATTGAAAGAAGTGGGGTTTCGGCCCCGCTTCTTTTTTGTATGGATGGAGGTACCGCAATGGTCAAGACCAAGACCGAGCAGGCGATCATCGACGCGCTCGAGGCCGTCGCTCCCCAGCACGATATCGACATCGTCGATGTTGAGCTCGTGGGTGCCACCAAGGCCCCCTGCGTGCGTGTGCGTATCGAGGGTGCCGAGGGTCAGAGCCTGTCGCTCAATGACGTCACGGCCAACACCAAATGGGTCGGCGATGTGATTGAGGAGCTCGATCCCATTTCTTCGAGCTATACGCTCGAGGTGTCGAGCCCGGGTATGGCGCGCCCGCTGCGCCGCCCGCGTGACTTTGCCCGTTTTGTGGGCGAGAACTGCGAGCTCACCTCTACCGCAACCGAGGGCCGTCGCAAGTACGCCGGCAAGATTGCCGCCGCCACCGAGACGAACGTGACCCTCGAGCTCGAGGACGGCGAGTCCGTCACCCTCGATTTTTCCGATGTTAAAAAGTGCAAGTTGAAGCCCACCTATGACTTCAAGCCCGTGAAGGAAGGAAAGTAAGATGGCAGCATCCGACATGATGTCCGCCCTGATGGAGCTTTGCCAGGAGAAGCACATCGACCAGCTCTACCTGATCGACCGCCTGGAGCAGTCGCTCGCCAAGAGCTATGCCGAGATCCTGCATCTTGAGTGGGGCGCCAAGGTGACCATCGACCGCACCACCGGCAAGATCTACGTCTACCGCCTGGAGCCGATCGACGATTCCATGGACGAGGAGGGCAACTTCACCGAGTTCGAGGAGATCGACGTCACTCCCAAGAACACGAGCCGCATTGCCGCCCAGCACGCCAAGGCCGAGATCAACGCCATCGTGCGCAACTCCGCCCGCGAGCAGATCTACGAGGAGTTCTCCGGCCGCATCGGTGACCTCATCAGCGGTACCGTGCTGCAGTCCACTCCCGACTTCACGATCGTCAAGATTCGCGAGGGCGTCGAGGCCGAGCTTCCGCACTTCGACCAGCGCCGTTACGAGAACGAGCGCAACGAGCGTCCGATGGGCGAGCGCTACCTGCACAACCAGCACATCAAGGCCGTGATCATCGACGTTCGCGACCCCAACTCCAACCTGCAGCCGGTTCGCGGCGAGCACAGCCGTCCGCCGATTGTCATCTCCCGTACCCACCCCGAGCTCATGCGTCGTCTGTTTGAGCAGGAGGTGCCCGAGATCTATGAGGGCACCGTCCAGATTAAGTCGATCGCCCGCGAGCCCGGTCAGCGCTCTAAGGTCGCCGTCCACTCGCTCGACGATCGCCTGGATCCCGTGGGCGCCTGCGTCGGCCCTAAGGGCAGCCGTGTTCGCGCCGTCGTGGGCGAGCTCCGTGGCGAGCGCGTCGACGTCATCCTGTGGGATGCCGATCCGGCCGTCTACGTCGCCAACGCCCTGTCGCCTGCCAAGGTCACCCGCGTCCTTATCGACGAGGAGAAGGCCTACGCCGGCGTCATCGTGCCCGATGACCAGCTGTCCCTCGCCATCGGCAAGGAGGGCCAGAATGCCCGCCTCGCCGCGCGCCTGACCGGCTGGCACATCGACATTAAGTCCGAGACCCTTGCCGCCGACATCCTCAAGAATGTTCCCGTTCACGAGGAGCCCGCCGCCGACCTGATCGGTGACGAGGAGGACGAGGACGTCCGTCGCTGCGAGTTCGTGTCCGAGGACGGCATCCAGTGCCGCAACCAGGCCCGTCCCGGCTCCCGTTTCTGCGGTGTCCACGACACCGACGCCTTCGATGATGCGGAGGACCTGATCTAGCGCGCGGTCGCGCCGGGCGGGTCCCAGCGCATACCCCACGCTCGTTCAGTCTCTAGGCACCCAAGGTGCCAGAAAGGGTAGGTGAAGTCATATGGCAAAAGTCCGTGTGTCCACCCTGGCCAAAGAGTTCGGCATGACCTCCAAGGAACTGATGGGTCATCTCGCCGAAATGAAGATTCCCGCTAAGTCCGCTTCCTCCGCTCTGGAGGACGCATACGTCGCCATGGTCCGCAAGCAGCTCGCCTCGGTGATCGAGGCCCGCGCCCAGGAAGTCGAGGCCGCCAAGCTGGCCGAGGAGCAGGCCGCTGCCGCCGAGGAGGCAGCACGCGCTGCCGAGGCAGAGCGCGAGCGCATCGCCGCCGAGAAGGCGCGCGAGGAGGAGCGCCGCCAGTTCGCCGCTGCCCAGGCTGCCGAGGAGGCCGCCCGCGCCGAGGCCGAGGCTAAGAAGAAGGCCGAGCAGGAGCGCCTTGCCCGCGAGAAGGAGGAGGCTGCCCGCGAGGCCCAGCGCCGCGCCGTCCCCGCTTCCGATTCCGGTTCGCGTTTCCGTTCGCTGCTCGACCAGATCGCCGCACAGGAGACCGTCCTCAAGGAGAAGAAGGACGCCGAGGAGAAGGCCAAGGCCGAGCGCGCTGCCGAGCGCGGCAACCGTCGTGGCGGCAACAACGACCGTCGCGGTGGCCGTCGTAACGATCGCAACGCTTCCGACAACAACTCCGAGCGCAATGCCTCCGAGAACCGTCCCCACAGCCATCGCACCAATGCCAGCAACAACGTCGCTGCCGGCATGGACTTCCCCAACCCCGACAAGCAGGGCAAGGGCAAGAAGCGCAAGGGCGGTCACAACAACGAAGAGGACCACTACAGCCGCATGGCTCGCGAGGCCGAGGAGTACAGCCGCGAGAAGGTGCTCGAGGAGGCTCGTGCCGCCGTCGAGGAGGCCTCTCGCGAGTCCACTGGTCGCCGCAAAAAGCGCAAGGAGAAGCGCGAGCGCGAGGCCGCAAAGGCTCAGGAGGAGCGCAAGATAGAGGAGGCGCTGGCCCAGGGCGTGAACCCCGAGGACCTCGACGCCATCAAGGTCTCCCAGGGCGTTACCGTCCAGGAGCTCGCCGAGGCGCTCGACGTTCCGGCCAACGACATCATCAAGCGCCTGTTCCTGCTGGGCACGCCGCTTACCATGACGCAGTCCATGTCCGACGACCTCGTCGAGCTCGTTGCCGACGACCTGGGCCGCCAGATCAAGATCATCACCCCCGAGGAGGAGAACACCTTCTCGTTCTACGACGATCCCGCCGACCTTAAGCCGCGTGCCCCGGTCGTCACCGTCATGGGCCACGTCGACCACGGCAAGACTTCGCTGCTCGACGCCATCCGTCACACCGGCGTCGCTGCCGGCGAGGCGGGCGGCATTACGCAGGCCATCGGCGCTTCGCAGGTCATGATCAACGACCGCAAGATCACCTTCATCGATACCCCCGGTCACGCCACCTTTACGGCCATGCGTGCCCGCGGCGCCAAGGTGACCGACATCGTCATTCTGATCGTGGCTGCCGACGACGGCGTCATGCCCCAGACCATCGAGTCGATCAACCACGCCAAGGCCGCCGGCGTTCCCATCGTCGTCGCCGTCAACAAGATCGATAAGCCGGGTGCCAACCCCGACCGCGTGCGCCAGGAGCTCACCGAGTACGGCATCATCCCCGAGGAGTGGGGCGGACAGAACATGTTCGTCAACATCTCGGCCAAGCAGAAGATCGGTATCGATGACCTGCTCGAGACCGTGCTGCTCCAAGCCGACGTGCTCGAGCTCAAGGCCAACCCCGATACGTTCGCATCGGGTAACGTCCTCGAGGCTAAGCTCGACAAGGGCCGCGGCTCGGTTGCCACCGTGCTCGTGACCCGCGGTACCCTGCACGTGGGCGACACGCTGGTCGCCGGCCTCACCTACGGCCGCGTCCGCGCCATGCTCGACCCCAAGGGCAACGCCGTCACCGAGGCCGGTCCTTCCGACGCCGTCGAGATCTTGGGCCTGCAGTCCGTCCCCAACGCCGGCGATGAGTTCCGCGTGTTCGAGGACGAGCGCGAGGCACGTGCGCTGGCCGACGAGCGTTCGCTCAAGGCCCGTATCGAGGAGCAGAGCCGCGTGAAGCACGTGACGCTCGAGAACCTCTTCGAGACTATCGCCGACGCCGAGGTCAAGGAGCTCAACCTGATCATCAAGGCCGACGTCCAGGGTTCCATCGAGGCCCTTCAGGACTCCCTCGACAAGATGGATCAGTCCGAGGTGCGCATCAACACGATCCACTCCGCCGTTGGTGCCATCAACGAGACCGACGTGGTCCTGGCCGACGCCTCCAACGCCATCATCATCGGCTTTGGCGTCCGTCCCGACGGCAAGGCCCGCTCCGCCGCCGAGCGCGAGGGCGTCGAGATCCGTTGCTACGACGTCATCTACAAGTGCCTCGAGGACCTCGATGCTGCCCGCATCGGCATGCTCAAGCCCACCGAGGTCGAGGTCTCCACGGGTACTGCGACCGTTCTGGACACCTTCAAGGTGCCCAAGGTCGGTATCGCCGCCGGTGTCCGCGTCGAAGAGGGCGAGATCGCCGCAACCGATTCTGTGCGCCTGGTGCGCGACGGCATCGTGGTCTTCAACGGTAAAATCGCCTCGATGCGCCACTACAAGGACGAGGCCAAGAGCCTCAAGAGCGGCTCCGAGGGCGGTATTGGCCTGGAGAACTTCCAGGACATCAAGCCTGGCGACACCATTGAGGGCTACCGCATCGACCAGGTTGCCCGTACCGAGTAGGGGGTAGCGCTATGAAGCAAACGCAGGCAACCCGCCGTCTGGGCGAGCAGCTTCGCGAGAAGCTCGGTTATATCCTGCTCTTTGAGGTTTCTGATCCGCGTCTCGGCCTGGTCACCCTGACCGCGGTCGAGGTCGCGGTGGACCGTTCGTTCGCGCGCGTGTACGTGTCGTGCGACGCGAGCCGCTACGACGAGGTCATGGAGGCGCTTGCCAGCGCCAAGGGCCGCATCCGTAGCCTGTTGGCCCGCTCGCTCGATTGGCGCGTCACGCCCGAGCTCGATTTTCGCATCGATCGCTCGACCGATGAGGCCGAGCGCATCACGCGTGCGCTGGAAAACGTTCCCGCCACGCTTGCGATCGAAAAGGACGAGGACGGCTATCCAATAGCGGATGCCGCCCAGGAGGCAGCTTTAGATGAGTAATTCCGCCGACCTCGCATCGTGCGAGTCTGCAGATATTCAGCGACGCATCCTCGAGCTCATCGAGGGTGCGTCCTCCATTGCGATTTCGGGACATACGTCTCCCGATGGCGACGCCCTGGGCTCCGTGCTGGGTCTGGGCTTATCGCTTATGAAGTTTTTCCCCAACAAGGACATTGCCCTGCTGCTGGCAGACGATGACCCGGTTCCGCGCATCTACCGCTTTATGGAGGGCGCCGACCGTCTGGTGCCGGCATCTGCGTATGCCGGCAATCCGGACCTGTTCATCTCGGTGGATGTGCCGGTCGTCGAGCGTCTGAACAACTCCGCCGAGGTGCTCCGCCGCTCGTCGCATGTGGTGTGCTTCGATCACCATCCGGCGCGCGAGGAATTTGCCGAGCTGAGCCTGAGGTGCGTCGGTGCCGCAGCCTGCGCCATGATCATCGACCGCTTTTTGGACAATTGCGGCATTGTGGCTCGCAACGGTGTCGCGACCTGCCTGCTGTGCGGCCTGGTGACCGATACCGGTCGTTTTCAGTACCAAAACGCCGATGCTGCTGCGTTCCATGCCGCCTCGCGCCTGGTCGCGCACGGTGCCGATCCGGCGCGCGTCGCGCTCGAGGTCTACCAGAGCATGCGCGTAGAGTTCTTGCATCTCAAGTCCATCGTTATGGGTCGTATCAAGACCGTGGCGCACGGTCGCGTGGCATATAGTTATGCGTACCAGAGCGACCTCGAGGCCTGCGGCGTCACTTCGGATGAGTGCGACGGTCTGGTCGATGTGGTGCGTTCGGTGATGGGCGTTGAGGTCTGCCTGTTCCTAAAGGGCATCGAGGGCGATACCAAGGTGCGCGGCAACCTGCGCTCCAAGGGTGACCTCGATGTGTCCGAGATCGCTGCCAACTTTGGCGGTGGCGGGCATCATGCTGCCGCCGGCTTTTCCAACAACGGAACGATTCGCGAGACGCTCGCCGTGGCACTTCCCATGCTGGCCGAGCTGGTGGGGGAGGATCCCGCTTCGGTGACCGTCGAGCTCTAACTTTTTGGATGGTACATGGCTCGTCGTACGCCTTCTCAATTGAATATGCTGCTCGCCGTCGATAAGCCGGTGGGCTGCACGTCCCACGACGTGGTATCGCAGTGCCGGCGCGCCCTCCATGAGCGACGCGTCGGCCATGCCGGTACGCTCGACCCCATGGCCTCGGGTGTCATGGTGGTGGGCGTGGGCCAGGCGACCCGTCTGCTGGGCATGCTTACCCTCGATACCAAAAGTTATGTTGCCGACATTTCGTTTGGTGTCGAGACCAATACCGATGACGCGGAGGGCGAGGCCGTCCGCACGGTGCCCGTTGCCCCCGAGCTGTACGATCTCGCTTACGCCCGTGAGCAGCTGGCCGCTATGCTTGGCCCGCAGATGCAGGTGCCGCCAGCTTTTTCGGCCATCTCGGTCAATGGCGTTCGCGCCTATAAGAGTGCTCGCGAGGGCAATGCGGTTGAGTTGCCCCCGCGCCCCGTCGAGGTCTATGCCGCCGACCTGATCGCCGTGGGCGGCGAGGGCGATACGTGCGTCTGGACCGTGGCGTTTTCGGTAAGCAAAGGCACCTACATTCGTGCGCTCGCTCGCGATCTTGGTCGCGCCTGCGATAGTGCTGCGCATATTTCCGCGCTGCGCCGTACGGCATCCGGCGTGGTTTCCATTGGCGCCTGTCATGCGGTAGAGGAGCTCTCTGCCGAGTCCGCTGCCGGCTTCGCTCTGGATCCCATCGCCGCCCTTGGTGCCACGCGTGTCGATTTGCCGGGTAATCTTGCAGACGACCTGCTTTGTGGTCGCCGCATTCCCGTTGAACGCGCGCTTGCTGATTTCGATACGGCGAAGGCGCCGTTCGCGCTCGTGCTCGATGGGGGATTGAAGGCGCTTGCTCGTATCGAGGGCGGCCGCTTTGTGATGGAGCACGTCTTTCCTCAGGCGATCGGCGGTGTTCGATGATGCTGGCGCCCCACGAGCTCGCGCGTATTTTTTTCACGGGTGAGTTGGATGAGGCCCGTATCGTTTCTGCCGATGCATTTGATGCGTGCGAGTTCTTGGGTGCCGCTTCAATCGCCATTGGTGTGTTTGATGGCGTACATCGTGGGCACCAAGAGCTGATCGATGCGGTTATTCGCGATGCGCATGATCACGGCAGCAAAGCGGTCGTGATCACCTTCGATCCTGATCCGGACGTCGTGGTGAGTCCATCGCCCGCTCAAAAATTGATGACGACGGCCGACCGCTTGCATGCCCTGGCTCAAACCGGGGTCGATGCGGTGGTGGCCGCTCCCTTTACGCCCGCCGTGGCGGCACTCGACCATGTCGGGTTTCTGGCGCTGTTGTCGCGTGTTGTCGACATTCGCTCCATTCGTGTCGGCAGCGACTTTAGGCTCGGCCGCGGCGGCGCTTCGGGCGTTGCCGAGATGCGCGCCTGGGGCGCTGAGCGTGGGGTTGACGTTTACGGTCACGACCTGCTCTGCGTTAACGGGCAGACCGTCTGCGCCACGCGCGTCCGCCATGAGCTGGGTCAGGGTCATGTGGAGCTGGCTGCCGAGCTTCTCGGCCGTCCCTATATGCTGCGCGGCGTTGTGGCGGCTGGCCGTCACGAGGGCTCCGACATGGGCTTTCCCACGGCAAACATCCAGGTGCCCGACGGCATCCAAGTGCCTGCCGATGGCGTCTATGAGGGTCTGGTGCTGGTCGACGATACCGTATGGCCTGCTGCCGTTAACGTCGGCCTGCCGCCGACCTATGCCGATGATGCCGCCTCGGCGCATCTCGAGGCCAACTTGATCGGCTATGCGGGCGACCTGTATGGCGCTTCCGTGTCGCTGGCGTTTACGCGCTGGCTGCGTCCGTCTCGCGTGTTCGATTCCCTGGACGAGTTGATCGCGACCGTCGAGGGTAATATCGACGATATCCGTCATAACTTGGGTGAGCAGGGGGTGAGCATCCGTGATTAGCGATGAGGAAAAAGATCAGGTACGCGCGGCGTCGGACCTGGTTGCCATCGTGCAGGAAACGGTTGAGCTCAAGCCCCGCGGCCATGAGTTTTGGGGCTGCTGCCCGTTTCACGGCGAAAAGACCCCATCGTTTCACATTATCCCTGCTACGCAGGTGTGGCACTGTTTTGGCTGCGGCGAGGGCGGCGACGTCTTTACCTATATCATGAAGCGCGAGAACCTGAGCTTTCCCGAGTCGATCCGCTATTTGGCTGATCGTGCGGGCATTGAACTGCACGATACCGGTGCGCAGCGCGATCGCGGCACCAAGCGTGCCCGCATCTACGACCTGTGCGCCGAGACAGCTCAGTTCTACCACACCATGCTTATGCGCGGTAAGGACAGCCGTCCGCGCGAGTACTTTGCCAGTCGTGGCATGGGCGGAGATGTCTGTCGCCGCTACTGCCTGGGCTTTGCGCCGGGTCGCAACACGCTGGTATCGCACCTGTCGCAGGCGGGCTTTACCCCGCAGGAGATGATTGACGCCAATGTGGCCGTGAGCCGCGGGCGCGGACAGCTCGCGGACCGCTTTTACGACCGTGTGATGTTTCCCATCTTTGATGAGCAGGGTCACAATATCGCCTTTGGCGGGCGCATCATGGGCGATGGTCAGCCCAAGTACCTCAACACCGCCGAGACGAGCGTGTTTCATAAAAAACGAAACCTCTATGGCTTTAACTGGGCCAAGGAGTTTATCGTCGCGCAGGATACCGCCATCGTGGTGGAAGGCTATACCGACTGCATCGCCTGCTGGGAGGCAGGGATCAAAAACGTCGTCGCCACGCTGGGCACGGCGCTCACGGAGCATCACGTAAAGACGCTCACCCGCTTTGCCAAGCGCATTGTATATATGTTCGATGGCGACGCCGCCGGTCAAAAGGCCGCGCGCCGCGCGATTCAGTTTATCGAGCAGGATTCGATGGACCTGCGCTGCGTGGTGCTGCCCGACGGCAACGATCCCATGGAGTTCATCACGGCGCATGGTGGCGAGGCGCTGCAAGCGCGCATCGATGCCGCCGAGCCCCTCATGGACTTTGTGTACCGTTCGCTACAGGAGTCGAGCGACATTACCACACCGGGCGGTCGCGCTAAAGCGCTCGAGGATGCGCTGACGCTCATCTATCCGCTGCGCGACAGCTATATGATCGACACGTACTTTATCCAGATTGCCGATCTGCTGGGTTTGGACCTGGAGACCGTGCGCGCGAGTTCGGGCCGTGTGTTTCGCGATGTCGCCAAGCGTGAGGATGCGGAGCGACGTCGTGAGCAGAGCTACGAGCGTCAACGCGCGCAATCTGAGCGCTCGGGCGGTTCGCGGGGACGAAGCTCGGGCAGCGGTGCGGCTGGTGCGCGCAGTGCCGGTCGCGGTGCCTGGGCCGCGGGTGCAACGCCGCCGGTGTCCGCACCGGTCGAGGAGGACCCGTACGACTACGTTCCGCTTGATGCCTATGGGGCCGCGCCGGTGGAGGTCGACGAGGATCTGCCGCCAATCGATGTGCCAGCGGGGATGGAAAGCGCTGCGCCCGTTGCCGATAGTTCAAGCGCGGCGGCAGCTCCGTCGATGCCGATTGTTTTGACCGATCTGGAGCGGAAATCCCTGGCGGGAGAGCGCGAGCTGCTGACGATGCTCACGAGCTACCCCGATCTGTTCCGCACGTATGCCGATCGCATTTGCTCTATCGAGTGGGTCGACCCGCGTCACGAGTCCATTGCGTGGGCCGTGCTGGCAACGCCGCCGGGAACCGATCCTGCGGCATGCATGGATGCGGCACGCGCGGTGTGTCCCGAGGCGGCATCGCTTGTCAGCGCCGGGCGCATCTCGGCAACGAGTAAGCACCCGACCGAGACGAACATCGTCTTTATGCTCGATACGCTCGAGCTCTACACCATCAAACGTCGCATGCGAGCCGCGCAGGCCAAGTTGCGTCAGGACCGTTCACTCGACGATGAGGCCCGTCGCGTGCTGACTATGCAGGCGATGCAAGATTCACAGCGCCAGCGCGAGCTCCAAAAGTCGATCGGTGGCGTGGCCGACCCGTTCCGTTTGATCGGTTTGGAGACCGCAGGTGCCGATCAGGCCTAGATGTTGTGGTCAACCAGCGTATTCTCGCCTATACCCTGTCTTTATTTTGGGTATAGACGTCTTTGTGTGTGCTAAAGTATTGAGTCCTGTGGACTACGAAGGGAGAATCTGTGCCAAAAAAGACTGAGAGCACGGGTACTGGGCTGGAATCCTACGTTGCAAAGCTCATGGGCAACGGCTCAAACAGGACTTCGGTAACCGAGGACGAGATTCAGGTCGCCCTGAAGGATATCGATGTCTCTGATGAGCAGCTCAACGCGGTGTATTCCGCGCTGCGCAACAGCGGCATCCAGATTATCTCCGCGAGCGGAAACGACGACGCCCCGATGGACGTCGACGATGACGATAACGATACCGACGATTTCGACGATGACGAGCACGATTCCGGCTCGCTTGACGATCACGAGCTTAAGATGGCCCGCCAGGCTGATGCCGAGATGGGCTCTTCCAAGAGCAAGAAGAAGCGCACCGTGCGCACGTCCCGTTCGCGTTCGCGCGTGCGCGGCATCGATGCCTCCACGGTGATGCTGACCGGCGACCCAGTTCGTATGTACCTCAAGGAGATCGGTAAGGTCGACCTGCTGACCGCATCTGAAGAGGTCGATCTGGCCATGAAGATCGAGGCCGGTCTCGAGGCTACCGAGAAGCTCGAGGCTGCCGATGCAGGCGAGATTGAACTCACACGCTCCGAGATGCGTCGACTTACGCGTATTGAGAATGTTGGTCTTGAGGCCAAGCAGGCGCTCATCAGCGCAAACCTGCGTCTGGTCGTCTCCATCGCCAAGCGCTATGTCGGCCGTGGCATGCTGTTCCTGGATCTGATCCAGGAGGGCAACCTCGGTCTGATCCGCGCCGTCGAGAAGTTCGACTACCAGAAGGGCTTTAAGTTCTCCACGTACGCCACGTGGTGGATCCGTCAGGCCATTACGCGCGCTATTGCCGACCAGGCCCGTACCATCCGTATTCCCGTGCACATGGTCGAGACCATCAACAAGCTCGTCCGCGTCCAGCGCCAGCTCCTCCAGGACCTGGGTCGCGACCCGACCCCCGAGGAGATCGGTGCCGAGATGGACATGAGCGCCGACCGCGTCCGTGAGATCCAGAAGATTTCGCAGGAGCCCGTGTCGCTCGAGACCCCGATCGGCGAGGAAGAGGATTCCCAGCTGGGCGACTTCATCGAGGACTCCCAGGCTATCGTTCCGCCCGATGCTGCCAGCTTCTCCATGCTGCAGGAGCAGCTCACCCAGGTGCTCGACTCGCTTGCCGATCGCGAGCGCAAGGTTATCGAGCTGCGCTTTGGTCTCGTCGACGGACATCCCCGCACGCTCGAGGAAGTCGGTCGCGAGTTTGGCGTCACGCGCGAGCGTATTCGCCAGATCGAGTCCAAGACTCTGGCCAAGCTCCGCCACCCGAGTCGCTCGAGCAAGCTGAAAGACTACATCGAAAGCTAGTCAAGCAAGAGGCGCCTTCAAGCACATCCGCTTGGGGGCGCTTTCATGTAGTCATTGGGGGACGTTCTTAAATGACTAGTCGTTTAAGAACGTCCCCAATGACTGGGTCGGAAAATTTCTTAAAAAAGTTCTTGCCCTTCGCCCAATCGTCCGTATAATAAACTTCGTTGCTTGAGAGCACGCACCTATTCCTCGGTAGCTCAATGGTAGAGCACGCGGCTGTTAACCGCGCTGTTGTAGGTTCGAGTCCTACCCGGGGAGCCAGGTTTTAAAACCCGTCGCTTATGCGGCGGGTTTTTTCATGCCGCGATCGATTGTGGCGAACGTTACCGTATCAACATTTCGTGTCGAGGATGTAATCGCGAACCCCGCCGCCTTAACATGGCGCTGTCGTTGTAAACTATTGGAATGATTGCTCCCACGACATGGTGCCGCGAGTACCAGAAAAGGAGATTCTTGTGTCTGAGACCATTAACGGCAGCCTGAGCGTCTCGAACGACGTTATTGCCGATATTGCCGGTTATGCCGCGATGACGTGCTATGGCGTCGTCGGTATGGCCGAACAGCTGCAGGGCGCCGAGAGCGTGCGCTTGCTTGCCGGCCAGCGCCTCCGCAAGGGCGTGCTTGTTTCCGCCGACGAGAACGGCCTCACGGTCGACCTTCACGTCGTGCTCGAGAACGGCGTCAACATGAAGTCCGTCTGCCACAATCTTTCGAGCTCCGTCGCCTTCACCCTGCAGGAGATCGCCCAAATCGATCCCGCCAGCCTTAAGATCGGCATTCACATCGACGCGCTCAAGAGCCGTCTGAACTAGCATCCGAATACGGAGATTTCACCACTCATGATTGCAAAGACCATTCGCACCTGTTTTCCGATCGCTGCGGCTGCCGTTTCCGAAAAGGCCGAGGAGATCAACAAGCTCAACGTCTTCCCCGTACCCGACGGTGACACCGGCACCAACATGTCGCTCACGCTCTCCTCGGTGACCAAGGAGCTTTCTGCCCTTCCCGCCGATGCCGACATGGAGGCCATTGCCGGCGCCATCACCCACGGCTCCCTGATGGGCGCCCGCGGCAACTCCGGTGTCATCACGTCGCAGATCCTACGCGGCGTGGCCGAGGGCCTTGTCTCTGCCGATGAGCCCATTACGTCCGCCAATATCGCCTTCGCCTTCCGCCGTGCCGTCAAGGTCGCCTTCCAGGCTGTTCGTAAGCCCATCGAGGGCACGATTCTCACGGTCCTGCGTGATGTTTCGACCAAGGCAGACGAGTGCGAGAAGAAGAAATTCTCTGCCGAGGATGCGCTCGACGCCATCGTCGTCGAGGCCTACCAGTCCGTCGCCCGCACGCCTGACCTGCTGCCTGTCCTCAAGGAGAACGGCGTGGTCGACTCCGGCGCCTTTGGCTTTGCCATCTTCTTGGAGAACTTTGTTGCCGCTGCCCTTGGCCGCAGCACTGTTGTCGAGGATTTCTCCGCTACGTTCGATTCCGCCGGCTCTGCTCGCGATGCCGCTCTTGGCCGTGTTGAGATCGAGGCTAACGACGACTGGGAGGGCTCGGAGTTCCGCTACTGCAACGAGTTCCTCTTTAAGGCCGACGCCCCGTTTGACGAGGACGAGTGCCTTAAGTTCCTGGGCTCCATGGGCGACTGCGAGCTGCTCGTGGGTGCCTATCCCGACTACAAGATCCACGTGCACTCCAACACCCCCAACCTGGTGCTCGAGCACATGCTGCAGCTCGGTCAGATCTATGAGGTCTTTATCCACAACATGGAGATGGAGGCCCACGACCGTACCGCTAAGATCCATGAGGACCAGGAGAAGGCCGCCGAGCCCGCGAAGGCCTTGGGCTTTGTCGCCGTTGCCGCCGGTTCCGGTGAGGCTGACATCCTCAAGTCCCTCGGCGTCGATGTGATCGTGTCGGGTGGCCAGACCATGAATCCCTCGACCGCCGACTTGCTGGGCGCCGTCGACCAGGTCAACGCGACCTCGGTCATCATCCTGCCCAACAACGGCAACATCCGCATGGCTGCCGAGGCCGCTGCCTCCGCCTGCACCGACAAGAAGGTCGCCGTCGTTCCCACCAAGACCGTCCCGCAGGCCTTCTCCGCGCTGTTCGCGGTCCTGCCCGATTCCGAGCTCGAGGACGCCGTTGCCGCTATGGTCGACGCCATCAGCGAGGTCCGCGATGGCGAGGTCACCCGCGCCGTGCGCGACTCCAGCGCCTCCGACGGCTCGCCGATTCACTCCGGTGACGTCATGGGCATCATCGCCGGCTCCATCGATGTGGTCGGCTCCGATGTGAAGCAGGTCACGCTCGACTGCATCAACCGCATGCAGGAGGAAGAGGAGGGCGACGCGCTGACGATTCTGGCCGGCGAGGAGCTGTCCGATGAGGCCTTCCAGGAGATCGTCGACGCTATCGAGGAGGCTCAGCCCGATCTGGAGATCGACGCCCATCGTGGCGAGCAGCCGCTCTATCCCGTGATCTTCTCGATCGAGTAGGCTTTGCCTATGTCCGAGCTGTGCTCCGTGCCGCGCGTCTCGGAGCGTTTTGCCCAGAGCAATGCGCTCGACGAGGATATCGCGCGACTCAAATTTGTTTCGGGTAAACGTGAGGAGGCCCTTCGCCGTCTGGGAATTCGGACGGTGGGGGACCTCCTTCTCCATATTCCTCATCGCTACCTGGACTTTACTCGCTCGTGGTCCATCGAGATGGCGCCCATCGGTACCGTGTGCACCATCATCGCCACCGTCGACCGTGTCGTTCAAAAGCAGCCCCGTCCGCGTATGCAGGTGACTGAGGTCTCGCTCGTGGACAAGACGGGCGTGCTGCAAGTCGCCTTTTTCCGTCAGCCTTGGATTGCCCAACAGCTTAAACAGGGCGACCGCCTGGCCGTGATGGGCAAGGTCGAGTTTGCCTACGGCTTTAAGCAGATGGCCTCGCCCCACTTTGAAAAGCTCGAGGACGGGCGCGCCGCGGGTACCATTTTGCCGGTCCACTACGTAAGTGACGGCGTGAGCCAGGCATGGATGCGCCGTATCGTGAGCGGTGCGCTCGAAGTTGCTTCCAATCCGTTCGATCCCATTCCCGCGCCGCTGCGCGCAAAGCGGAAGCTCATGAGCAATGCCCGTGCGCTGCGCTCGATCCACTTTCCCTCGAGCATGGCCGAGCGCGACATCGCGCGCCGGCGTCTTGCCTACGAGGAGTGTCTCTGCCTGCAGCTCGCGCTGCGTCTGCGCAACGATGGCGGTATGGTCGACGTGGTGCCTTATGCGCATGCCTCGGGCGAGCACTTGGCTGCGCTCAAACAGGCCCTGCCGTTTTCGCTGAGCGATGAGCAGGAGGCTGCATTTCAAGACATCCTGCATGACATGTGCGATGGCGGTCGTGTGATGAACCGTCTGCTGCTGGGTGACGTCGGTACCGGTAAGACCGCCGTTGCCGCCTGCGCGTTGGCGGTTGCGGCCGATAGCGGTGCTCAGGCCTGCGTTATGGCGCCCACGGGCGTGCTGGCGCGTCAATATGCCGATAAGACCGGCCCCTTGCTCTCACAGGCTGGTATGACCTGGGCGCTTCTGACGGGAGCCACGCCGGCGGCCGAGCGTGAACAGATTCATGCTCGGCTCCAGTCTGGCGAGCTCGACGTGCTCTTTGGTACCCATGCGGTGCTTTCGGAGAACGTCACGTTCAAGCATTTGTCGCTTGTGGTGATCGACGAGCAGCACCGCTTTGGCGTGGGCCAGCGAAACGCTCTACGTGCAAAAGGCCCGGGTGCCGACTTGCTGGTCATGACTGCCACGCCGATCCCTCGCACGCTGGCGCTTTCGGTGTACGGCGACCTGGATACGAGCATCATCCGCCATCGTCCCGTTCCGGGTGCCGGCGTTGAGACGCGCGTCCTCACCGAGTCGAGTCGCGACCTGGCCTATGGCGCCATTCGCGAGGCGCACGAAAAGGGGCAGCAAGCCTACGTGATCTGTCCGCTCGTGGAGCCGAGCGATTCGGCCGATGAGCTCGAAGACGTACCCGGCATCGCTCGCGACGACGAGGGCCGCGTGACCGTGCCCGTGCCGTTGCATGACACGGCGACCGAGCTCGATCGCCTTCGTCTGGCATTACCGGGGCTTACCATCGAGCGTCTTCACGGCCGCATGTCGGCGGGGGAGAAGGACCGGGTCATCGATGCCTTCAAGCGTGGCGAGATCGATGTGCTCGTCTCGACCACGGTGGTCGAGGTGGGCGTTGACGTGCCCAACGCCACCGTCATGGTCATCGAGAACGGCGAGCGCTTTGGTTTGGCGGCCTTGCACCAGCTGCGCGGGCGCGTAGGCCGCGGCGGCGTGTCGGGTACGTGCCTGGTCATGACGCACTCCAAGGGCAACGGCGGCGCGTCGGCGGCACAAGACCGCCTCCAGTCACTCGAGAAGACCTCGGACGGCTTTACACTCGCCCAGATGGACCTGCGTCTGCGCCACGAGGGCGAAATCCTGGGTTACCGCCAGCATGGCGGCGTGACCTTGCGCTTTGTTGACCTTGATGCCGACGAGGAATTGATCGAGTGGGCCCATTTGGACGCGGTCGAGCTCTTGCGGTATGCTTGCAACCTTGACTCTGTGGCGACGCGCCCTCTACGCGATGCGGTCGCCATGCGGTATCGACACATCTTTAAGGAGGTCAGCGGAGGATGAGAATCATCGGCGGCGAATGGCGCGGTCGCAAGATCGAAGAGCCCCGTGGTCGCGATGTCACCCGCCCCACGACTGATCGCGTGCGCGAGGCGTGCGCATCTATGGTCATGTCGGCATTCGACTTCGATCTGGACGAGGTCTGCGTGCTGGATGCCTTTGGCGGCTCCGGCGCCTTGGGCATTGAGATGCTCTCGCGCGGTGCCCGCTCGCTCACCACGTTCGAGATCGATCGCAACGCTGCTCGTCTGATTACCAAGAATATCGAATCGCTCTGCCGCGACCGTGCGCGTTGGCGCGTGGTGACGGGTGACGTGCTGGCAAGCGCTTCGCGCGGCCGCGCGCCGGGCGGTCCCTTTGACCTGGTCCTGCTCGACCCGCCCTATGCTTTTGGCGCCGAGCCGGTCGAGGAGCTGCTGCAAAACCTAGCTCAGCAATGCTTACTGGCGCAGGGCGCCTACGCGCTCTTTGAGCACGCCGCGGCCGATACGGGCGCACATCCGGCAGGCTTTGAGACCGTGCGCGAGAAGCGTTACGGCATAACCTCGGTTGACTTGCTTCGCTGGGTTGGCAACGGCGAGGATGATGGCAACGATAGCGACGCACCCACGGAGGATGCCCATGAGTGACACCATTAACCGCGTAATCGTCCCGGGCACCTTCGATCCCATCACGTTTGGCCATATCGACGTCATCCGCCGCGCCCGCCGCATCTTTCCCAGCGTGATCGTGGCCGTTGCCGAGTCGCAGGGCAAAAACGGCGTCGGCACCACGTTTATGCTCGACGAGCGCGTGGCGCTGGCCCGTGAGGCGCTCGGTGATATTGACGGCGTCGAGGTGCTGCCCTTCACCGGGCTCTTGGTCGATTTTGCCCGCGAACAGGGAGCAGGAGCCGTGGTCAAGGGCCTGCGTGCCATGACCGACTTTGAGTACGAGCTGCAGCAGGCCGACCTCAACTACCGCCTGGATAACGAGCTGGAGTCCATCTTTGTCATGAGTGCGCCGCAGTACGGCTATATCTCGAGCTCGGTGGTTCGCCAGATTGCCTCGCTCGGTAGCGACGTCTCTAATTTTGTTCCGCCCAATGTGGTCAAGGCGCTCAAACATCGCTTTTCGTGACGTTTTTTAATGCCTGGTGGCATGTGGTAAACTAACACGATGATATGTTACCTATGAAAGGAGACCGGATGCCGGGCGAGAATTTTCCTGGCGACAGGATCGTGAGTCTTGTCGACGAGCTCGAGGGGCTCATCGAAGAGGCTAAGACGCCGTTCGGCAAGAACGCCCAGATGAAGGTTATCGACGCCGACGTCTTCTTTAACATCCTCGACGAGATCCGCATGAGCTATCCCGAGGAATGGCAGAAGTCCCGCCGTATCCTCAAGGAGCGCGAGGAGCTTATGGCTTCCGCCGCCGCTCAGGCCGATTCCATCATCGCCGATGCTCAACAGCAGGCCCTCACCATTGCTGGCGAGCAGGAGATCGTCCGCTTAGCGCAGCAGCAGGCCGACGACATCCGCGACCGTGCCCAGCAGTATGAGCGCGAGACTCGCTATGCCGCCGAGGATTACGCCGAGCAGGTCTTTACGCACCTCGAGGAGAATCTCAAGAGCCTGACCGGTACCGTCACCCGTTGTCGCCAGCAGCTTAACGAGGGTGCCGCCCAGCAGAATGGTCAGTGGTAATGGCTGAGTTCCCGAACGTTACCGTCGATCTTTCCGAACAGCTCGAGTTTCCCGGAGACTCGTATCCGCTGACCGGCAAGGTCGATGTCGCCGCCTATACGGTGGGCGAGAAGGAGTACCAGCTGCAGGACGGCATTGACTACGACGTGGTCTTTACCAATGCCGGCACCGGTGTTCTGCTTACGGGCATGGTCCGCGCGCACGCAACCGGTGAGTGCGACCGTTGCCTGGAGCCCGCTTCGTTTGATATCGCCGGTGAGATTGAGGAATTCTATCTCTTTAACGAGCCCGAGGACCCCGAGGCCTACGAAGACGGCTACGAGCTGCTGGGCGAGGATCGCATCGTCGATCTGGGCGAGCCCATCAACGACGCGGTCGTCATGGACACGCCGTTCGTTGTCCTGTGCAAGCCCGATTGTCGCGGCCTGTGCCCCACCTGCGGCATCAATCTCAACGTCGAGCAATGCGATTGCGCCGCTCAAGCAGAGGCCGAATGGGCCGCTGCCACGGAAAATCCATTTGCAGCATTGAAGAATCTCAAGCTTGACGAGTAAAACTGTGGTAGTATCGCTACTTGCGCGTAATCGCCACACTGGATAGTTCATAAGGAAGGTCACTATGCCCGTACCTAAACAAAAGCAGGGTCGTATCCGCACTCACACCCGCCGTTCCGCCAACATGAAGATCTCGGCTGCGGCTCAGTCCACGTGCCCCCGTTGCGGCGCTGTCAAGCTCCCGCACCACGTGTGCCCCAGCTGCGGTTTCTACAAGGACCGCGAGGTTATCGTTACCGAGTAACTGTATACTCTGGATGCGATGCCGTTCCAACTGGAACCACAATGGCCGGCTCAATGAGTCGGCCATTTTTGTATAAGGAGCATGTATATGAGTAACGTTCGCGTTTGTGTAGACGTTGTGGGCGGAGACGAGAAGCCTCAGGTTGTCCTCGACGGTATCGAGGCGGCGCTTGCGGCAGATCCCGATATCGAGGTCTTGGCCGTCGGTCCCGCAGAGATCGTGAACCCCTTTGCCGCGGCTCACGCTCGCGTTGAGGCCTTGGAGGCGCCCGATGTCATCGCCATGGATGACGATCCCATTCGAGCCGTGATGACCAAGCGTAAGTCCTCGATCGTACTTGCCTGCCGCGCTATCAAGAAGGGTAACGCGGACGCGTTCTTCTCTGCCGGCTCCACCGGCGCCATGACCGCTGCCGCTACCGCCTACGTGACGCCCTTTAGGTATCAGGCCGAGGGCAAGAAGCAGCCGGTGCGTCCGTGCCTCACCAATGCACTGCCCAACCGCGCCGGCGGCCTGACGGTCCTGTGCGACATGGGCGCCAACCCCGATGTCGAGGTCGACGACATGGTGCGTTTTGCCCAGATGGGTAGCGCCTATGCGCGCGTCGTCTTGGGCATTGAGCATCCCCGCGTCGGTCTGCTCGGCAACGGCACCGAGGATGAGAAGGGCTCCAACTTTACCAAGGCGTGCTTCCCTGCCATGAAGGCCGCCGTTCCCGGCTTTGTGGGCAACTGCGAGGGTACCGACCTGACCTCGGGTAACTTTGACGTCGTCGTTGCCGATGGCATGTCGGGCAACATCGCGCTCAAGGCGACCGAGGGCGCCGCCAAGTTTTTGCTGCAAGAGCTCAAGGGTGCCTTTATGGCTTCGCTGGGCACCAAGATCGCCGCGTTGCTCATCAAAAAGCAGATGCGCGAGATCAAGGCAAAGCTCTCGGGCGATGCTAAGGGCGGCGCCATTCTGCTGGGCCTGCGTGGCGTGGTCCTGATCGGCCACGGTGCCACCTCGGTCGAGGCCGTCAAAAACGGTACGCTCGCCGCGGCGGAGGCCGTGCGCGCCGGGCTGGTCGAGAACGTCGCCAACTCTATGGACGGCATCGTTTTGTAGGAGCGAGTTAGAGCTCTGTTATGTGCCTCGCGGCCTTCGTCGTGGGGTAGAATCAAAACCGTGTCTTGGCGCTGCGCTTGCGGCGCCAGCTCGTTGATGTTCACGCAATACGAGAGGAAGCGCTATGGACCGCTCCGAAATCTTCGATAAGATCGCCGAAGTCGCCGCTGACGTTCTGGGCGTCGATGTCGCCGACATTAGCGACGAGACTACCTTTGACGATCTCGATGCCGATTCGCTCGAGCGTCTGCAGCTGGTGACGGCCATCGAGGACGAGTTCGACCTCGAGATCGATGACGAGACCCTGCTGTCGCTCAACTCTGTCGCCGACGCTGTCGACGCTATTGAAAACGCCAAGGAGGCCTAAGTCTTGGCTTTATCTCAACGACTCGCGCGCGCCCAGGAAATCCTGGGCCACGAGTTCAATAACAAGGTGCTGCTGCGCGCGGCGCTTACGCACCCCTCTGCCGTGGAAGGTCAGCCCGTCTCGGCGAGCTATGAGCGCCTTGAGTTTTTGGGCGATTCCATTTTGGGCGCCGTGGTTGCCCGCTCGCT
The DNA here is from genome assembly GCA_036304385.1 of Collinsella sp. Taxonomy (GTDB): domain Bacteria; phylum Actinomycetota; class Coriobacteriia; order Coriobacteriales; family Coriobacteriaceae; genus Collinsella. Next base: position 42,060 of record JAXIYS010000006.1, read on the forward strand.
CTTTGAGTCCTACCCGGAGTTTGACGAGGGCAAGCTTACACGCCTGAAGGTGTCGCTCGTCTCGGGCGCCACGCTGTCCGAGGTGTCCCATGAGCTGGGCATCGACGACATCATCATCTTTGGTGCCTCCGAGACCGGTACCGGCGCGCGCGGCCTGCACTCTGCGCTCGAGAATGTCTATGAGTCGCTCGTGGGCGCGCTGTATCTGGATGCCGGCTGGGATGCGGCGGCGGAGTTTATCCACCGTACACTCAAGCCGCACCTGGCTTCCGAGCGTGCCGAGCACCCCGCGAACCCCAAGTCGTTCTTGCAGGAGTGTGTGCAGGCAGACGGCCACGAGCCTCCCGCGTATAAGCTGGTTGGCTCCGAGGGCCCCGCGCATGCGCCCACCTTTACCGCTGTGGTGCTCATCGACGGCATCCGCCAGGGCCGCGGTACCGGTTCCTCCAAGAAGGAAGCCGAGGGAGCCGCTGCACTCGAGGCGCTCGACCGCATGGGCTACACCACCAACGGCGTGATTCTGAACAAGAAGCCTGTTTAAGCGAGGAACCGTGTATCTCAAGTCCCTCACGCTCAAAGGGTTCAAGTCGTTTGCCGACCGCGCCCATATGACGTTTGAGCCGGGCCTGACCGTCATCGTCGGTCCCAACGGCTCGGGAAAATCGAACATCTCCGACTCGATTCTGTGGGTTCTGGGCGAGCAGAGCGCCAAGCAGCTGCGCGGCCAGGCCATGGAAGACGTCATCTTCTCGGGCTCGTCGGCGCGCAAGCCGGTAGGCGTGGCCGAGGTCACGCTGGTTCTCGACAATTCGGACCATATGCTGCCCGTCGACTTTGACGAGGTGGCCATCACTCGCCGCATGTATCGTTCGGGTGAGAGTGAGTACCTCATCAATTCGAGCCCGTGCCGCCTGATGGACATCCAGGATATCCTGCACGATTCGGGACTGGGCAAGGATACGCATTCCATCATCAGCCAGGGCAAGCTCGATGCCATTTTGCAGAGCCGCCCCGAGGAGCGCCGTGCCCTCATTGAGGAGGCCGCCGGCATCTCCAAACACAAGCGTCGCAAGGAACGTGCGCTTAAAAAGATCAAGTCGATGGACGAGCACCTGACCCGTGCCCGCGATATCAATAAGGAAATCGCCCGTCAGCTGCGGCCGCTGGAGCGTCAGGTCGATCGCGCGCGCAAGTACAAAGAGCTGTCCTCGCGCGCGAACGAGCTTACGCAGATGCTGGCCGTCGATGAGCTGCGTTCACTGCAATCGCAGTGGAACGACCTGGAGAGCCGCTCCAAGGAGGGCGCTGCCGAGCTTGAGCTCGCGCAATACCGCTTGGGTGAAAAGGAGCGCGAGCTCGAGAAGCTCCAAGTTATGCTCGAGGAAAAGGGCCTGTTTGTGGGCGACTTGGGCGAGCAGCGCCGTCATATGCAAGACGTGGTCGGTCGCATTAACTCCGATATGCGCCTGCTCGAGGAAAAGGGCCATAACATGGTGTCGCGCCTGTCCGACATGCGTGGCCAGATCTCGAGCTCTGAGCATCAGCGCCGTCGCGTGGTCGAGGAGCTCGAGGACGCACGTGCTCAGCTCGAGGAAGTGACCGGCGCGCATATGCAGGCCCAGGAGGATGTTGACGCCGCTGGTCCTGCCGCCGCCGAGCTCCACGAGCGTCGCGTTGCGCTCGACAATCAGATTTCGCGGCTCACGCGCGAACAGCGCGATGTGCAGCGCGTTGCCGATAATGCTGCGCTCGAGCTCGCCAAGGTGAAGGACTCGCTGAGCAACGCCGAGGTCGAGGACAACATGTATGCCTCGCGCCTGGAGCAGATCGATGAACAGCTCGAGGAGGTCACGGCATCGCTTGATAGCCGCCGCGACCGTGCTGAGGAGCTTGAGAGCGCCCTTGAGGCGGCTCGTCAGGCCCAGAGCGATGCGCGTGAGGCCACCGAGACGGCACGGGCTGCCCTCAAGGACCTGCGTGCCCGCGAAGGCGAGGCACGCAACAAGCTGTCCGAGGTGCGCTCGGAGCTTGCCAGCCAAAAGAAGCTTGATGCTCGCATGGCCGACAGCTCGCCGCTCGTAAGCCGTCTGGTGGGCGCGCTGGGCGACGATGTCTCGGGTCGTCTGGGCGATGTGCTCGAGGCACCTCGTGAGCTTGAGGGCCTGGTTGAGCAGCTGCTCGCCGGCGATATCGATGCTCTGTTGTTCGATAACGCCGCCGCACTTGAGCGCGCCGGTCGCGCTGCGCTGGACCAGAAGAAGGCCTCGGGCGAGGCGCTGCTGGTGGCGCGCAGCGTGAGTGGCTCTGCGGCCGCCGAGGGTGCCGCCGGTACCCGTCTTGTTGATCGTCTGTCCGTGCGTGCGGGCTACGGTCCGGTCGTCGAGGCATTGCTCGGCGGCTATTACGTGGTCGATGACTTGCCTTGTGCGCTGTCCGCGCCGGTCGTTGATGGCGTGACCTATGTGACTCCCGATGGCGCCCGCGTTGCCTGCGGCGGCCTGGTTCGCGTGGGGCTTGATGCCGGCGAGGCTTCGGGCGCCCTGGAGCGCAAGCGTCGTATCCGCGAGCTGGAAGGCCTGGAGCCCGATCTTGCTGCCGCGTTTGAGCATGTTTCTGATCAGGTCGTCGAGGCCAATGCGGCCGTTGAGGAGGCCCGTGCTGCCGAGGGCGATGCTGCCGGCGAGATCGCCCGCCTTGAGGGCGAGCGTCGCTCCCTGCTGTCCGAGATCGGCCGTCTGGAGCAGAGTGCCAACAATGCCGAGGTCGAGCGCGTGCGCATTTCCAAGCGCCGCGAGCAGGCTGCCGAGGCCGTTCGTGCCGCCCGTCCGCGCGTGGACGACCTCACTCGTTCGCGTGACGAGTCCCGTGCGCAGGCGAGCGACTTAGGCTTGCAGATTGCCGAGGCCAACGACGAGCTCGATCGCGTGCGCCGTGACGATTCCGAGGCAGCTGGTAAGCTCGCCGACGCCAAGGTGCGCCTGGCCCAGACGAGCGAGCGTCTTCGTTCTCTGAGGGGCCGCGTGCCCGACCTAGAGCATCGCCTGGAGGGCATCGACCGCCGTATCCGCGGAACACGCCAGGCCTCGCGCTCGCTTGAGCTGCTGCGCCTTCGCGTCGATCCCATGCACGAGCGCTATTCTGCCCTGTTGGAGCGCGCCTCGGACTGGGCTGCGCGCCTGCGCGATCAGGCTTCGCTCGAGGAGGCGGACTCGGCTTCGCTTAAGAAGACCATCGAGGACGCCAAGACCGAGGTCGCCCGCGCCAAAGAGAGGGTCGATGCTGCCGCCACGACGCAAAATGAGTTCAAGGTGGCGCGCGGCAAGCTCGAGGTGCAGGTCGAGGCTGCCATCAAGGCCATCACCGCCGACGGTACCACGGTACTCGAGGAAGCGCTCATGCTGCCGGCGCCCACCGATCGCGACGCTGCCGAGCGCGAGCTCAACCAACTCGTGCGCCAGATCAACAACCTGGGTCCTGTGAACCAAGTCGCCATGGAGGAGTACGAGCAGCTCAAGTGCCGCGCCGATTACATCGAAGAGCAGCTGGCCGATCTGGAGAGCGCGCGCAAGGCGCTCACCAAGATCACCGTGGCGATCGACCGCAAGATGCGCAAGGCGTTCCTGGTGACGTTTGAGAAGGTTGATGCGAATTTCCGCGAGATCTTCGCCATGCTGTTCCCGGGTGGCCAGGCGCATCTGGAGATGACCGATCCCGAGCATCCGGCCGAGACGGGCATTGAGGTCGTGGCGCAGCCGCGCGGCAAGCGTATCACCAAGATGATGCTCATGTCCGGTGGCGAGAAGAGCCTGACGGCGCTCGCTCTGCTCTTTGCCGTATACCGTACGCGCACGGTGCCGTTCTATGTGCTGGACGAGGTCGAGGCCGCGCTCGACGACGCCAACCTGTCCAAGCTCATCGGTGCTCTCGATGTGCTGCGTTCCGATACGCAGCTCTTGGTAATCTCGCATCAGCGCCGTACTATGGAGGATGCTGACGTTCTCTACGGCGTCTCGATGCAAGCCGACGGCGTCAGTCGCGTCGTCTCGCAAAAACTCGATCGCGAAACCGGAAAGGTCGTGAATGCATAATGGGATTCTTTGACGCACTCTCGCGCGGACTTGAGCGCAGCCGCGAGGCCCTCAACGAGGTCTTCTACTTTGGCGGTGAGGTCGACGAGGATTTTTGGGAGGACCTTGAGGACACCCTCGTTATGGGTGACATGGGTGCCGAGGTCGCCATTCAGGTCTCCGATGACCTGCGCGACGCCGCTGCCAAGAAGAACCTCAAGACCGCCCCGCAGCTTCGCCGCGCCCTGGCCGAGCAGCTCGAGGGCCATTTTGTGCCTGTTGAGCGCGACCCGTTTTCCGATACGCCGAGCTGCGTGCTGTTTGTCGGTATCAACGGCGCCGGCAAGACCACCACGGTCGGCAAGATTGCGAGCGCCATGGCCGCCCGCGGCAAGAACGTGGTCATCGGTTCGGCCGACACCTTCCGCGCCGCCGCTATCGAGCAGCTCGATGTGTGGGGTCAGCGTGCCGGCGTACCGGTTATCAAGCGTGACCGCGGTTCCGATCCGGCGAGCGTGTGCTATGACGTGCTCGACGAGGCCGATAAGCGCGGCAGCGACCTGGTGCTCATTGATACCGCCGGTCGTCTGCACACGAGCCCCGAGCTCATGCGCGAGCTCGCTAAGGTGGTCAATGTGACTCGTAAGCGCGCCGCCAATATGGCCGCCGGTCCCATGCCGGTCTCGGTCGTGCTTGTGATCGATGCCGCCACTGGTCAGAACGGTCTGAACCAGGCGCTCGAGTTTAACGAGGCGCTGGGCCTGGACGGTATTATCATGACTAAGCTCGACGGCACGGCTAAGGGCGGTATCGCCATGGCCGTGGCCGAGAAGCTCAAGCTCCCGATCCTGCGCATCGGCGTGGGCGAGCAGGTCGATGACCTGCAGGAGTTTAACGCCAAAGATTTCTGCCGCGCCCTGGTGGGCGAGTCCAACTAAGGAGTAACCAGTGTTTGATTCCCTGAGCGATCGCCTCAATGACACATTTGACCGCCTGCGCGGCAAGGGTAAGCTGACCGAGGCCGATATTACTTCGGCCATGCGCGATATTCGCATGGCCCTGCTCGAGGCCGACGTTAACTTTAAGGTCGTCAAGGAGTTCGTCGCCAAGACTAAGGAGCGCTGCATGACCGCCGAGGTCATGGACTCGCTGTCGCCGGCGCAAAACGTCGTCAAGATCGTGCTCGACGAGCTCACCGAGATGCTCGGCTCAACCGAGAGCAAACTCGTCTTTAGCAACCGCATTCCCAATGTCATCATGCTCGTGGGCTTGCAGGGCTCCGGTAAGACCACGGCGGCCGTAAAGCTGGCCTACCTGCTCAAGAAGCAGGGCCGCTCGCCGCTGCTCGCCGCGTGCGACGTCTACCGTCCCGCCGCTGCCGACCAGCTGGCCACGCTCGGTGGCGAGATCGGCGTGCCGGTCTTCCGCGGTGACGGAGCGCACCCGGTCGATATTGCCAAGGGCGCCATCCAAGAGGCCGTCGATCACCTGCGTGACGTGGTCATCGTCGATACCGCCGGTCGTCTTCAGATCGACGAGCAGATGATGCAGGAGGCTGTCGACATCAAGAAGGCCGTCAAGCCCGACCAGGTGCTGATGGTCGTCGACGCCATGACCGGCCAGGACATCGTCAACGTCGTCTCGACCTTCGCCGATCGCACCGACTTTGACGGTGTGATCATCTCCAAGCTCGACGGCGATGCCCGTGGCGGCGGCGCACTTTCGGTGCGTCAAGTGACCGGCAAGCCCATCAAGTTCGTGAGCATGGGCGAGAAACCCGATTCGCTTGAGCCGTTCTATCCCGATCGCATGGCCAAGCGCATTCTGGGCATGGGCGACGTCGTCGGCATTATCGAGAAGGCCCAGGAGGCGGCTGATGCCGAGCAGCTTGAGGCTGCCGAGCGTATGCTGCGCGAGGGCTTCACCATGAACGATATGCTCGACCAGATGAAGGCCGTCAAGAAGATGGGCGGCATGAAGGGTATCCTGGGCATGCTCCCCGGTGGTCAGCGTGCACTCAATCAGATGGGCGGCAACCTGGACGAGGGCATCTTCGATAAGAACGAGGCCATCATCATGTCGATGACCAAGGAGGAGCGCCTGCGTCCCTCCATCATCAACGGCCAGCGCCGTGCTCGCATTGCCAAGGGCGCCGGCGTGACCCCCACCGAGGTCAACAGCCTTATGAAGCAGTGGGGCGAGATGAATAAGATGATGGGCCGCATGCGCACGATGGCCAATCAGGCACAGGCTGGTGGCAAGAAGGGCAAAAAGGGTAAGAAGGGCAAGAAGATGCGCATGCCCAATATCCCTGGCCTGGACGCTATGGGTCTGGGCGGCATGGGCGGCCTGGGTACGGGCGGTCCCAAGTCCGATATGGAGCTGCTGCGCCAGATGGAAGCGCAGATGCGTAATAAGAAATAGGGCTGTAATTCCAGCTTGATATGGCAAAGGCCACTCGGAAGCTCCCGGGTGGCCTTTGTTGTTGGCTTTGATTGTTGGGCTGTGTTCAGCGTCGCGCCCCAAGTTCGCGGTGCCGTGCCGTTAGTGGCAGCCGCAGCCCTCGTGGCCCTCGTGCTCGTGATGGCCGTGGCAGCTGCAGGACTCGCCATGTTCGTGGTCATGGCCGTGGCAGCCGCACGTGGCCTCGCCGTTCTGTGCGAGCGTGCCGGCGATAAGGGCCTCGACGCAAGCGTCGCAGCTGCCCTGGGCACCTGCGTATACCGTGATGCCGGCTTGGGCAAGCGCGTTGATAGCGCCACCGCCGATGCCGCCGCAGATGAGCGTGTCCACGCCGCCGTTGGCGAGCAGGCCCGCAAGGGCACCGTGGCCGGTGCCGCCGGTGCCCACGACCTGCTCGTTGAGCACCTTGCCGTCCTGAATGTCGTAGATCTTGAACTGCTCGCTGTGGCCAAAGTGCATAAAGATGTTGCCGTTGTCGTACGTGGTTGCCACCCTCATGGTGTCGACCTCCTTTGCTGGCCATACGGCCGTCACTGTGGTGATGGGGGAGTACGCGATATTGCCGCCTTCGATGACGATCGCCCGTCCATTGACCAGCGCGTTTGCCACCTTGCGATGTGCTCGACTGCAAATTGCCGCCACCGTGGCGCGCGCGATGCCCATCTGCTGTGCGACTGCCTCTTGGTTAAGGCCTTCCAGGTCGCACAGGCGCAGCACCTCGAGTTCGTCGATCGTCATGTCGATGGCGTCTCCGCTGGCTAGGCCGTCAGGGGTAAAGCCGCGGTATTCGGGGATGATCCCGACGCGGCGCAGTTTCTCGCGTCTTCCAGCCATGCGCCCTCCTTATCTGACATATGTCAACAATAGGATAACGCGTGTGCGCTGCAGAGCAATGCATTTTTGGCATATGTCAGAAAAAGTAAAGATGTTTCTTTGGCGCAGACGGTGCGGTGCTGCCGTGCATTGCGTGTGCCGGCCCAAGTGTCTAATCCGACACTCGCGCGCCTGGGCTAGAATTAAAAATAGCCTATAGGCAACTGACAGGAGGGTCAATGAGCAAAGCTGATCAACAGTTTGTATCCATGTGCCGCGACATCTTGGACCATGGCACCACGACCGAGGGCCAAAAGGTACGCCCGGTGTGGGAGGACGGCACTCCTGCCTATACCATTAAAAACTTTGGCGTTACGGCGCGCTATGACCTGCGCGAGGAGTTCCCCGCGCTTACGCTGCGTCGTACGGCGCTCAAGTCCGCTATGGACGAGATCCTGTGGATCTATCAGAAGAAGTCCAATAACGTACATGACCTCAACAGCCATATTTGGGATGAGTGGGCCGACGAGACCGGCTCTATCGGCAAAGCCTACGGCTACCAGATTGGGCAGAAGAGCCATTATGCCGAGGGTGACTTTGATCAGATGGACCGCGTGCTGTACGACCTCAAGCACACGCCGTACAGCCGCCGCATCATGACCAACACCTATGTGTTTAGCGACCTGTCCGAGATGCACCTGTATCCGTGCGCCTACAGCGTGACGTATAACGTGACGCAGCGCCCGCAGGACGACAAGCCGACGCTCAATATGATTCTCAACCAGCGCAGCCAGGACATTTTGGCAGCGAACAACTGGAATGTGTGCCAGTACGCCATTTTGCTGATGATGGTCGCGCAGTCGGTCGATATGATTCCCGGCGAGCTGCTGCACGTGATTGCCGATGCCCACATTTACGACCGTCATGTCGATATCGTCCGCGAACTTATCGAGCGTCCGCAGTTTGCGGCTCCCAAGGTAACGCTCAACCCCGATGTGCATGATTTCTACGCGTTCACGACCGATGATCTGATCGTTGAGGGCTATGAGCACGGCCCGCAGGTCAAGAACATCCCCATTGCGGTGTAGGTGACGCGTATGACGTGTAAGCTTTCTGCCATTGTCGCCGTGTGCGATGACTGGGGTATTGGGTGCGAGGGCGACATGGTGGTGTCCAACCGTGCCGACATGCGTCATTTTGTGGCATGCACCAAAGGTTGCCCGGTCATTATGGGGCGCAAGACGCTGTTGAGTTTTCCCGGCGGACGACCGCTCAAGAATCGCCGCAACATTGTGCTCACGCGCGACGAGAGCTTTGCTGCCGAGGGCGTCGACGTGGTGCATAGCATTGACGAAGCGCTCGCCGCGGTAGCTGATGAACGCGTTGCGTGGGTGATTGGCGGCGGCGAGGTATATCGACAGTTTTTGCCGTATTGCGTCGAGGCCGAGGTTACGCATAACCATTGCGTGCATGACGTGGATACGTACTTTCCCGATCTGGATGCCGATCCCGCTTGGGAGATTGCGCGGCGTTGCGGTGTTGCCACGATTGCCGCGGGCGAGGGTGACGAAGGTCTCGATTATGAGTTCGTGACGTATCGTCGCGTTGAGGCGTAAATCGTCTGGCGTGAACGGTATCATCGGGTTATTTGAATGCATGGGGCGGCGCTTAGCGTCGCCTCGTTTGGTATAGATGTGCTGTAAAGAAGGGTGCGGGCTGGCTGCTATGACTGATGCCGTTGAGGTGCTGCGAATTGATTCGCTCGAGGACGAGCGGCTCGATGCCTACGTGCGACTGACCGAGCGCGAGCTGCGCTGCGTGCTGGAGCCGCAAAAGGGCATCTTTATCGCCGAGAGCGCCAAGGTCATCGAGCGTGCAGTGCGCGCCGGATACGAGCCGGTGAGCTTTCTTTTGGGCGAACGCTGGCTCGACCAGATGATGCCGCTGTTTGTGCGCCTGGCGGTACGCGAAGGTGCGGGCCCGGTTCCCGTGTTCGTGGCCTCGATGGAGCTTATGGAGCAGCTGACGGGCTTTAACGTGACGCGCGGTGCGCTCGCGGCATTCCGTCGTCCACGTCAGATTCCGGTAGCCGAGTTCTTGGGTGGTGTCGTCGAGGCGGCGGGGGAGCGCCCGGTGCGCGTGTGCGTGCTCGAGGGCATTGTCGACCACACCAACGTCGGCGCGATTTTCCGCTCGGCGGCTGCGCTGAACGTCGATGGCATTTTGGTGAGCCCCACTTGCTGTGACCCGCTGTACCGTCGCTCGGCCCGCGTAAGCATGGGCACGGTGTTCCAGGTGCCCTGGACGCGCATTGGCAGCGAGGCGCGCGTATGGCCGCATGATGGGCTGGCGGCGCTACACGATGTCGGCTTTTCGTGTGCCGCCATGGCATTGACGGATGATTCGGTGTCGTTGGACGATCCCGCGCTGCAGGAGATTGACCGCCTGGCAATCTTTATGGGCACCGAGGGTGCTGGCTTGGGCGCCAAGACCATTGCGGGCTGTGACCGAGCCGTGCGAATTCCGATGGCGCACGGGGTCGATTCGCTCAACGTGGCCGCGGCAAGTGCTGTCGCCTTTTGGCAGCTGTGCCCGCATGTGAGCAACGAGTACCACTACCAGCCGGGGCTGTATCACTAGCGGGGTGCTCTCGAGCTTTGCCACCAAGGGTGTTTCTGCTGCCTTCGGTTGGTGTTAAGCTGATAATGGCTTTGCCGTTCAATTGATGTTTTGTTGTATGACGTACGCTAGTGGGGAGGGCGTGTGGCCAAGAAATCTACGGCTATCGATGTAACGCAGGGTGTCATTTGGCAGCAGCTGCTGTCGCTGTGCGTTCCCATTTTCTTTAGTTCGTTCTTTCAGCAGGCATACACGCTAATCGGTACCTATATCGTCGGTCAGTTTGGCGGCAAGCTCGCGCTGGGCGGCATTCAGGCCACGATGGTGCTTACAGAGCTCTGCATCGGCTTTTGTGTCGGCGTCGGTGCCGGCTGCGCGGTCATTACGGGCCAGTTTTTTGGCCAGCACGATGACGAGCGGCTGAGCCGATCGGTCCATACGGCCATGACGCTCGCGCTGGTGGGCGGTATCGTTTTCTCGATTCTTGGCATAGCGTTCGTTGAGCCCATGCTGGTGCTTATGAACACGCCGCATGAACTATTGGCCGAGGGCGTGGCCTATGCCCGTTGCTATTTTGCCGCCATGGTTGCGGCGCTGCTGCTCAATATGGGAACGGCATTGCTGCGCGCCGTGGGCGACACGCGCGGGCCTGCTGTGATCATCGCTTCCGGCTGCCTTGTTAATGCGGTGCTGGATGTCATCTTCGTTGCCGTGCTTCATATGGAGGCTTTGGGCTGCGGCATCGCGGTGGCGCTGACCATTTGCTCCAACGCCACGATGATCGTGATTCGTATGATGCACGCACCGGGTGCGTGGCGGCTTTCACTGTCCAAACTCGGCATTGATCCGGGTATTTGTAAGAGCATGATCTCGTGTGGTCTGCCGCTTGGCTTTCAGTCTGCTGCGTATTCGATTTCCAACGTTTTGATTCAGGTGTCGGTCAACTCGTTTGGCGCCGATGTCACCACGGCTTGGGGTCTTTCGGGCCGCCTGGATGGCATTGTCTGGATGGTTACCGAGGCGCTTGGCGTGTCGATCACCACGTTCTCGGCGCAGAACTTCGGCGCGCGCAACTACGAGCGCATGCGCAAGGGCTACCATACGTCGCTCGTGCTGTCGTTTATGCTCATTGGTGGCCTGTCTGCCGTGCTGCTGGTATTCTCGGGTCCGCTGTCTCGTCTGTTTGTCGACGATGCTTCGATTTCGGCGTACACCACGACGATTCTTCATTTTATCGCGCCGTTCTACGCGATTTTCTCGATTATCGAGAACGCGTCGGGTTCCATCCGCGGCGCCGGCGTGAGCTTGCAGCCCATGCTGCTCACGATTTTTGGCACCGTCGTGCTCAGGGTGATCTGGGTGTTTGCGATTATGCCGTTCGATCCGTCGCTTGAGCACCTGCTGCTGGTTTACCCCGTAACCTGGGTAATCACCGCCATGATGTTCACCGTCTACCATCACAGCGGCAACTGGCTCGGCCGCGCCACTGCCTAGCCATTGGGGACGTCCGCAATGGCTAGTATTCGATGCCTTGGCGGGCTAGGAGGCCTTCGTCGAAGTAGTGTTTGACGGGGCGCATTTCGGTTACTAGGTCGGCAAGGTCGGTGAGGGGCAGCAAACCGCGGCCGGTGAGCACGAGCTCCGTGGTTGTTGGTTTCATCGCGATCAACGCTTCGACATCTTCGCGCGTCACAAAGCCCCGTCGCATGGCTTCTCCCAGCTCATCCAAGATCAGCACGTCGACCTGGCTAATCTGCTCGCGCGCCAGCTCCATGATCTGTGCGGCACAGGCTTCGGGTGTGTCGCGGTCGGCTTGTACGATGCGTAGTCCCAATCGAGGAGCTGCATCGTGTTCGGCGCAGTGCAGCTTCTTGGCAAACTGAAGCATGAGCACGTTAAGTCCATAGCCCGTGGCGCGCAGCGCGAGCCCCAGCGCAGCCGTCGTCTTGCCCTTGCCGTCGCCCGTATAGATTTGAACCTTGCCGACTTCCAGTGATGCCATCTCTGTCCTTTCGTGCCCGGCGTCGGTTTATCGCCGTCCGGGTTGGGTATTCTAGAAAACATTATCAACCCCAGTAGATGGAGTTCAAGCAGATGGAGATGGATGACAACAAACGTAGACGGAATATGATCCTCTACGTGCTCATCGCCTTCGTCGTCTACCTCGTGCTCTCGACCGTACTGTTCCCCAACATCGGTCACACGCAGCAGATTACGAAGACCGATTACTCGACGTTTGTCAAAGCGCTCGATAAGAAGAGTGTCGACAAGGTCGAGTACAACACGGACGATTACACGATTTATTACACCAAGAAGGGCGAGGACGAGAACATCGCCTACAAGACGACCGGTGTGCCGAATGACGCGGGCTTTACCGATCGCGTGCTTGAATCTGGCGCCTCGCTTGAGTCGGTCGTTCCCGATAAGAACTCGGGTCTGATGACCTACTACCTGCTCACCCTCATTCTTCCCATAGCCATCTTCTTCCTGATCGGCTGGTGGCTCAACCGCCGCATGAAGAAGGCCATGGGCGATGACGGTCCGTCGATGAACTTTGGCGGCGGTGGTTTTGGCGGCGGCGGACTGGGTAAGTCCGGCGCGCGCGTGATCGCCTCCAAGGACGTGGGCGTGACCTTTAAGGATGTCGCCGGCCAGGAAGAGGCCAAGGAGTCCCTCAAGGAGGTCGTCGACTTTCTGGAGAAGCCGCAGCGCTACGAGGAAATCGGCGCCAAGCTGCCGCGCGGTGCTCTTCTTGTCGGCCCTCCGGGTACCGGTAAGACCCTGCTTGCCAAGGCCGTTGCCGGCGAGGCGGGCGTGCCGTTCTTTAGTATTTCGGGTTCTGAGTTTGTTGAGATGTTCGTCGGCCGCGGCGCCGCCAAGGTGCGCGATCTGTTTAAGCAGGCCAAGGAAAAGGCCCCGTGTATCGTGTTCATCGACGAGATCGATACCATCGGCAAGAAGCGCGATGGCGGTGGCTTTAGCGGCAACGATGAGCGTGAGCAGACGCTCAACCAGTTGCTGACCGAGATGGACGGCTTCGATAACCACAAGGGTATTGTCGTTCTCGCTGCTACCAACCGTCCCGACAGCCTTGATCCGGCCCTGTTGCGCCCCGGTCGTTTTGACCGCCGCATCCCCGTTGAGTTGCCCGATCTGACCGGCCGTAAGAACATCCTCGAGCTCCACGCCAAGAGTGTGAAGACCGAGCCGCCGATCGATCTGACCGCGATTGCCCGCGCCACGCCCGGTGCCTCGGGCGCCGACCTGGCCAATATCATCAACGAGGGCGCCCTGCGTGCTGTCCGCGAGGGCCGCAAGCGCGCCACGCAGGACGATTTTGAGGAGTCGGTGGAGGTCGTCATCGCGGGTCAGCAGCGTAAGTCCACGGTGCTGTCCGACCACGAGAAGCAGGTCGTTTCCTACCACGAGATCGGCCATGCCATCGTCGCTGCCCGCCAAAAGGGTTCCGCGCCGGTTACCAAGATCACCATCGTGCCGCGCACGAGCGGTGCTCTTGGCTATACCATGCAGGTCGAGGAGGACGAGCGCTTCCTGACGACACGCCAGGAGGTCTTGGACAAGCTTGCCGTCTACTGCGGTGGTCGCGCGGCCGAGGAACTCATCTTTGGCGAGATGACGACCGGTGCCGCCAACGATATCGAACAGGCCACCAAGCTCGCCCGCAACATGGTGACGCGCTTTGGTATGTCCGACGAGTTTGGCATGATGGCGCTCGGTACCGTGCAGAATGCGTACCTCAACCAGGACACGTCGCTCACCTGCGCTCCCGGTACGGCCGAGCGCGTGGACGCGATTGTCGCCAAGCTGATCGAGGATGCGCACGACCGCGCTCTGCAGATCCTGAAGGAGAACAAGTTCAAGCTCCACGAGCTGGCTCGTTACCTGTACAAGAAGGAGACGATCACGGGCGAGGAGTTTATGAATCTCCTCACGCGCGAGAATCCGCTGATGCCAAAGCAGCAGTAAGGCTGGTTGCACATTGTTGAACGCCCCATTTGAGTCTCTATCTCAAATGGGGCGTTTTACGTGGGAGGGATATGTATGAAGATCGTGGTGAGCGCCTGCTTGATGGGCGAGAGCTGCAAGTATAACGGGCTCGATAACTACCATCGCGAGCTGGTCGAAGCGTGCGAACGCACAGGGGCCGAGGTCCTGTTGGTGTGCCCTGAGGTCTTTGGCGGTCTGCCCACACCGCGCAAGCCGTCCGAGATTGTGAACGGCGAGGTTCGTACCTGCGAGGGCGCCTCGGTCGATCGTGAGTTTCGCCTGGGTGCCCAACGTGCGCTCGATATGTGTGAGCAGGCGGGCGGACCGGAAGAGATAGTCGCGTGCATCCTTCAGGACCGCAGCCCCTCGTGCGGTGCGGGTCACATCTACGACGGCACCTTTAGCGGTACGCTCACCGCGGGTAACGGTGTTTTCGTCGACCTGCTGCTGCGTCACGGGTACCGCGTGATTCCGGCCAGCGAATTTGACCCCAGTATGTTGGAATAGCAAATGAAAGGGGGAGGCCATCGAGTAGATGGTCGCCCCCTTTACTGGCAAGCTAAACTATTTCAACAGATGTTCAATGGCGTTTGCCCAGATAAAACCTGCCAAAATAAACCTGTCCCTTTTTGGTAGGTTAGGCGAGGAGGGTGTGGCCGTAGGCGTCGGCGGCCTTGATGGCGGCGGCGAATTTTTCGTCGGTGAAGGGCTCGGGGTTTCCCTGCTTCCACTCGTTGGTGGCGTGGGCATACTCACACAGCGCCGGAATGTCGGCCTCGGTAAGGCCGACCTGCTCAAGCGTCACGGGCAGCCCCATCTGCTTGTTAAAGGTGGCGTAGCGCTCAAGGCTCTCGGTGTCGCCCGTGTAGGCGAACAACACGAGCACGCCCAGGCTCACGACCTCGCCGTGCAGGTAGGTGCCCTCACGCGGAATGCTGCAGGTGGCATTGTAGAACGCGTGCGCCACGCTCGAGTTGTAGTAGTAATCGTTCTGGTTGGTCAGGTTCGAGACATAGCCCGTGTTGACCACGATATCGAGCGCGATCTGCTTGACGGCCTCGCTCGACAGGTCCTGGCGCACGTCCTCAAGACCCTGGACGCCATAGGTAAACAGCGGCTCGGAGCAGGTGTGGGCGAGTGCCAGGCCAAGACCGGCGGTGTGCTCCAAATCACCGGCGCTCGTGGCGTACTCGACCTCGGGCTGCTTAGAGAGGGCATCGCCTACGCCGGCCCAGAAGTACTCCGCCGGTGCCTCGGCGATGATCTTGGGGTTGATGAAGATGTGCGCCGGTCGGTTGGGGTACGAATAGCCCTCGAGCGAGCCGTCGTCGTTATACACGACGGCAATGGCGGTCGCAGCGGAGCAGTTGGAGCAAATCGTCGGCACCGTAAAGACGATCTTCTTGAGCTCGATGGCTGCGGTCTTCACGGAGTCGAGCGCCTTGCCGCCGCCGCAAGCAATGAGCACATCGGCTTCCTGGCAGGCGGGGGAGTTTACGACCTTGGCGATATTGGCGCGCGTACTGTTGGTGCCGTAGACGCGCGTCTCCAGAATCTCGACGTCGGTACCCGCTAGCGCAGCTTCGATACCGGGAAGTGCTGCGGCCAGTGCCCGCTTGCCACCGATGATCGCGACCTTGGTCGCTCCGTACTCCGCCAGTGCGGTGGGCAGCTCGTCAAAGCAATCCTCGCCAACGGTGTAGTCGCTCATTCCAATCGTGCGCATAGCAACCTTCTTTCGTTCGATAAAGTGCTTTCAGGTATTTTGCTCCAAGAGAAGGTCCACAGCCGCGAGAAATTTCGAACGTATAAAACCAGTGTTGAGGGTTTTTCGCCGGCGCGGAACGTGCTAGCATACTCCGCATAAGCGTTGATGGGGACGAGTAGTCGGCCGTCCGCATGCTACAGAGAGCGGGGAGCGCTGAGAACCCGTGCATGCGACTGATGAAAATCACCCCGGAGCTGCGGTCCCAACGGACGTGCCGCGCAGGTTCGTCTTAGTAGACATCGCCGAGATGGCCGTCGATACAGGCCAGCCGAGTAACGGATGCGAGCGCGCGAATACGCGGGCGAGGGCATCTAAGCTGGGTGGTTAAGCGAAGAGCTTTTACGGGCAGACTGCCTGTTTTGTGGCGCTTCGTCCCAGCTTGTAGGGACGGGCGCTTTTTTGGTGCCCAGAGGGCGTGCGCGCCCACGACATGAAAGGGGTACCGTGGCAAACGAGTACAAGCAGACGATGAATCTGCCCAAAACCGGATTTCCCATGCGTGCCGGTCTTTCCAAGTCCGAGCCCAAGCGACTCAAGGACTGGCAGGACAACAAGGTCTACGAGCAAGTTCTAAAGAAGAACGAGGGTCACAAGAAGTTCGTGCTGCACGACGGCCCTCCGTACGCCAACGGCCCGATCCACATCGGCCACGCCATGAACAAGATCTCCAAGGACATGATCAACCGTTACTGGATGATGCAGGGCTATGAGGTTCCCTATGTCCCCGGTTGGGACTGCCACGGTCAGCCGATCGAGCACAAGGTCGAGGAGAAGCTCGGCACCGAGAAGTTCAACCAGACCTCCACGGCTAAGATTCGCGAGCTTTGCAACAAGTTCGCTGTCGAGAACATCGAGCTCCAGAAGGCTGGCTTCCGTCGCCTTGGCGTGCTTGGCGACTGGGACAACCCGTATCTGACGCTCTATCACCAGCATGACGCCGCCGATATCGAGGTCTTCAAGGCCATGTTCGATAAGGGCATGATCTATCGCGGTCACAAGCCCGTCCACTGGTGCAAGCACTGCCACACCGCACTCGCCGAAGCCGAGATTGAGTACTCCGACGAGACGAGCCCGTCCATCTTCGTGCGCTTTGAGATGACCTCCAAGCCCGCCGGCCTCGAGAACTTCGATGGCCCGGTTGACTTTATCATCTGGACGACCACGCCGTGGACCATCCCCTCCGACCAGGCAGTTTCCCTCAAGCCCGGCGCCGCCTACGTTGCCGTTGAACACGACGGCCGCGCCGAGGTCATGCTCGAGGACCTGGCTCCCAAGTGCTGCGAGGAGTTTGGCTGGGAGTACACCCCGGTCATGGTCGACGGCAAGCCCTACGTGGTTCCCGCCGAGACCTTCCACCACATCCATTACAAGCAGCCGATCTTTGACGGTGTCGAGGGCGTGGCGCTGCTGGCCGATTACGTCGGTGTCGATGACGGTACCGGTATCGTCCACAACTCGCCCGGCCACGGCGTCGACGACTACTTTGCCTGCCTCAAGGAGGGCATCACCGACATCTGCATGCCGGTCGATGACGACGGCAAGTTCTACACCGGTGAGGAGTTCGGCACCGGTGGCCCCTTCAGCGGTATGGATACTGATGAGGCCAACCCGCACATCATCGAGTTCCTGCGCGAGCGCGGCACCCTGGTCCTCGAGAAGAAGATCACGCACAGCTATCCGCACTGCTGGCGCTGCAAGCACCCGGTGCTCTTCCGTGCCACCGACCAATGGTTTGTCTCGATGGACAAGACGGGTCTGCGCGAGCAGGCTGGCAAGGAGGTCCGCGAGAACGTCAAGTGGTATCCGGCCCACGCCGCCAACCGCATTGGCGCTATGGTCGAGCAGCGTCCCGACTGGTGCATCAGCCGTCAGCGCAACTGGGGCGTGCCCATCCCGAGCTACACCTGCGCCGACTGCGGCGAGAAGGTCATGAACGACGCCACGCTCGACGCCGTCATCAAGCTCTTCCACGAGAAGGGCTCCGACGCCTGGTTCACCAACGC
>JAXIYS010000007.1:0-6702 GCA_036304385.1 Collinsella sp.
CACCGTAACCAAGGAGACAACGATGAAGCAAATCGATACGGCCCAGCTCGACATCAACGCCTGTCAGGCTCAGGCTGCCGAATACCACGCCCGCGGCTTTAACTGCGCCCAGGCCGTCGCCTGCACCCTCGCGCCTGCCGTCGGACTCGACCCCCAGATCGCCTTTGCCCTCACCGAGGGCTTTGGCGCCGGCATGGGCGGCATGACCGAAACCTGCGGCGCCATCTCGGGCGCCGTGGCCATCATGGGCTTCGTGATGAGCGACGGCATGGAAAACCCCAAGACCAAGGGCCAGACCTACAAGCTGTCGCGCGAAATCGCCAAGCGTTTTGGCGAGAAGAACACGACGACCGTCTGCGGCACGCTCAAGGGCATCGGATCGGATAAGGGTCCGCTCCGCAGCTGCCCCGGTTGCATCGACGATGCCATCGAGATCGCCTGCGATGTGCTAAAGCAGCTCGCCGAGTAGACGGCATCAACATAAAACGACGGCCGGCGCGCTTGGGATCCATCCAAAAGCACGCCGGCCGTCGCCGTCAGAACTCGGCAAATTCGGGAGCGCCGACCTCGATCTCCTCGCGTCCCGCCATAAGCTCGCGCATCTTGGCGCAAAATGGCTCCTGCTCCCCCGCCTTAAACACCAAGTGAAGTGTAACGGTATCCGCGTAATCGGTATCCGAAACCTTGGCACCCAAATCCTGCGCCAAGCGAAGCACCTGCTCATACTGTGGATAGGCCACATACACGTCAACCGGCACGACGCTTGTCATCTCGACGATCTGCCCGGCCTCCTGAGCCGCGGCCACCGCCGCCTGCGTCGCCGCGGTATAGGCGCGCACCAAGCCACCAGGCCCCAACAGCGTGCCACCAAAATAGCGCGTCACTACGCAGCAAACATTTTTGAGCCCCGCGCCACGCAGCACCTCGAGCGTCGGCATGCCGCTCGTGCGGCTCGGCTCACCATCATCGCTCTGGCGCTCGCGCCCATCGACCAAAATCCACGCGGGAACATTGTGTCGAGCGTCGTAATGACGCTTGCGAACCATCTCGATAAAGGCATTCGCCTCATCCTCGGACTCAATATGGACCAGCTGGGCAATAAACCGGCTCTTGCGGTCCACAAACTCGCCCGAAGCCTCAATATTCGATTGCAGAGTAAAATAGCTGTCCAACAAAGCCCCTCAACAACAAGCAAAGCAACAAACAGCCTCAATAATACGGCAAAGGCCGTACCGATAACCCTGGTAAATAGAACGGCGACGCCGATGACCAGGCAAAGACAGCGAGATGCCAAGAACGGAACCGCCGATGATTCCGTCAACGAAAGCGAGAACCCGTCAGCGCGAGCAAGGTGCCTTGAAAGACGAGGGCATTGACCTTATGGTCATGCCCGAAGGCTTGAAAGGCAGATTGCCGCGCTGACGGGTTCGCAGCGTCAACAAAGTGCTGAGTGGGCCTATAAGCCGGGTTCTGTCGTGAACGGTCATTTATCTTGTCTGCACGTTACCGTGCAGCTCCACGCACGCTACCCGAACGCGGACCGGGCCGGCCCATAGCGTTCCTATTCGCGCTTGCTCCGGATGGGGCTTGCCAAGCCGCCGTGTTACCACGACGCTGGTGGTCTCTTACACCACCGTTTCAGCTTTTCCCTTTACGCCTTGCGGCGCAGGTGGGAGTCTTCTTTTCTGCGGCGCTTTCCGTCGGATCACTCCGCCCGGCCGTTAGCCGGCATCCCGCCCTCTGGAGCCCGGACTTTCCTCACGCGTGCTGCAAGCAGCACATCGCGCGACCGTCTGGCCCACTCAGCAGTGCAAGAGTGTAGCACACCGTTGCCGCAGGCAATGGCACAACACAAGCGTTCGACACGATAAACCAAGAACCGCGCTATGCAGTACAATAGAGTCGTCGATGGGCAACGTCGTCAGTCGAGACACGACCGCGCTCCGCACCCCTCCGTCTACTCGGTGCGCTCCCGCCTCCTCCCCGAGGCGGGATGTCGGCATTTTTCATGCACCGACAACCCAATAGCCTGTGAACAGCCCGGGCAGCATTGCACACGGGCAGCATCGCGTACCTCAGCAACAAATGCAAAAAGGGACCCGTCCATTGCGGACGGATCCCTTAAAACAAGTGATCGTCAAACCGATTTACTCGGCGTCGGTCTCCTCGTCCTTCTTCTCGGAAGGCAGCGGGGTAACCTCGATCTCGACGCCCAGAGTCTCAGCAGCGGACCTCATGGACAGGGAGATACGACGACGGTCGAGGTCGATCTCCATGACCTTGACCTGAACCTTGTCGCCCACGTGGGTGACCTGAGAAGGCTGATCGACGTGCTTGTTGGCCATCTCGGAGATGTGCACCAGGCCCTCGATGCCCTCGCCCAGGTCGACGAAAGCGCCGAACGGGACAAGCTTGGTCACAGTGCCCTCGACGATAGCGCCGACGGGGTACTTCTTGACCAGTGCGCGCCACGGATCCTCGGTGGTCTGCTTGAGACCCAGGGAGATGCGCTCGCGGTTGAGATCGACGTCGAGAACCTCGACCTCGACCTCCTGGCCGACCTTGACAACCTCGGAAGGATGGTTGACGTGGTTCCAGGAGAGCTCGGAGATGTGGATGAGGCCGTCGATACCGCCAAGGTCGACGAAGGCGCCGAAGTCGACGATGGAGGAAACGGTGCCCTGGAGACGCATGCCGGACTTGAGCTTGGACAGGATCTCGGAGCGCTCGGCCTTACGGGACTCCTCGAGCACGACGCGACGGGAGAGGACGACGTTGTTGCGGTTGCGGTCCATCTCGATGACGCGGGCCTCGATGCGGGTGCCCATGTAGGAGGTGAGGTCCTTGACGCGACGGAGGTCGACGAGGGAAGCAGGCAGGAAGCCACGCAGGCCGATGTCGAGGATCAGGCCGCCCTTGACAACCTCGATAACCTCGCCCTCGACGTTCTCGCCGGAGTTGAACTTCTCCTCGATGCGGTTCCAAGCACGCTCGTACTCGGCACGCTTCTTGGACAGGACCAGACGACCGTCCTTGTCCTCCTTCTGAAGGACCAGAGCCTCGATGGGATCACCAAGTGCAACGATGTCTGCAGGGTTAGCGTCCTTACGGATGGACAGCTCGCGGACCGGGATAACGCCCTCGGACTTGAATCCGATGTCAACGAGCACCTCGTCATGCTCGATCTTAACGACAGTGCCGTTAACGAGATCGCCCTCATCAAAGTCGGTAATCGTACCGTCGATGAGGTTGTTCATCTCCTCCTCGTTGACATCGTCAAGAGAGAAAATGGACGAGTTCTGAATCTCACTCAAAGGTGGACCCCTTTCGAACTACGGGGCCCCGATTGCTAGGACCTACAGAAGGGTGCGACAAGCACACAACGTTTAGGAACACTCGGGAGCCGACAGATACTAATGTGACGCTTATGCAATCACGTTCGTATAGGTTACGGGGAAATGGGTTCGATTTCAAGCGTGAACTGCGTTTTTTTACTCGTATGGAGACTTTTTCGTAATCTTATGGACAGCCGTCTCCACAACTTGACGATAAGCAGT
This sequence comes from Collinsella sp., assembly GCA_036304385.1. Classification (GTDB taxonomy): domain Bacteria; phylum Actinomycetota; class Coriobacteriia; order Coriobacteriales; family Coriobacteriaceae; genus Collinsella. Next base: position 3,558 of record JAXIYS010000007.1, read on the forward strand.
TTGCCCATACGCCTTTGAGGTAAAGTATCCGGAGCCAACGATTCTGGAACGATTTATCGAGAAAGGTGCCCGCGTGCTCAAAGCAGTCGTTTTCGATATGGACGAGACGCTTCTTAGCATTAACCTCAACGCATTCATCCTTCGGTATTTTAAGGATGTCTCGTCGATGCTCGCGGACATCGGGCGACGCAGCCGCGGTGGCACGATGGCACGCCTCGACACCATCTTGGTCGACCTCAACGCCAACCGCCGCAGTGGCACGGACAATCGCACCAATCTTGAGTTTTACCAAGAAGAGGTTGAGCGCCGGTGCGGCATTTGCCTCTCGGACCCACTCATCTACGAGGCGTTTACCTACTACGACCGCAAAGTCCTGCCGTACAAGAACGACGATGTCATCAACGCCCACGCCATGCCGGGCGCGCACGCCGCGCTCCAGGCCGTACAGGACGCAGGACTGCGTTGCGCGCTCTTTACCAACCCCAGCTTTCCGCAGGGGGCCATCGAGTGCCGCATGGGTTGGGGCGACCTGGCCGACGCCCCCTTTGAGCTCGTCACGCACATGGGAAACACCACCCGCTGCAAGCCCGATGCCACCTACTATCTAGAGCAGCTTCAGGTGATGGGGCTCGAGCCGCATGAGGTCCTCATGGTGGGCAACGATCCCAAGCGCGACTTCCCCAGCCCCGCCTGCGGCATTCAAACCGCCTATGTCGGCCAGGGAAAACCCAGCCGAGCCACCTGGCGCGGAACCATGGAAGACTTCGCCCGCGACTTCAACGCCGTAGTAGAAGCCTTCTACGAACACCAAGTAGCCAACGAACTGTCCTAGGCCCCCCTCGCTCGCTCCAAACAAAATAGCGTCGCAGACCGAATGTGACAAAGGTTCAGTCCCTTTTCACATTACAAAGATGGCGCCGATGTTTTGGCAACGACAGCGAAAGCCCGCCAGAGCGAGCAAGGTGCCTTGAAACGAGGCGGCATTGACCTTCTGGTCATGCCGCCGAAGTTGAAAGGCAGATTGCCGCTCTGGCGGGCTTGCAGCGTCGACTGGTTACGCGGTTTGGTAAAACCGCGTAACTAACAGACTCGAGTCTTGCCAATCATGATGTTGAGGATCTCGACGTCGGTGTCCTTCATGCCCACACGGCCTACATAGCCCATGCTGGCGATCGTCTGCTCGACGGTATCCTGGATCAGGCCCTCGCCGGCACGGAAGCCGCGGCCCTGCATGGCCATATCGTGGCCCAGAATCGCAGCATCGACGGCAGCGGAAATCTTGGCGGCACAGCTTGCCTTGGCGCCATCGCACACGATGCCGCCCACGTTACCGAGCGTGTTCGAAACCGTCGCGCCAATCTGCTCGCGCGTGCCACCACACAGCCAGGTAATCGCGGCACCGGCACCGCATGCGGCGCAAATAGCACCGCAAAACGCCGAGAGCGCACCAATATAGCTCTTGATATGCACGGCGATCAGATCGGACAGCATCACGGCGCGCACCAGGCGATCATGGTCGCAGCGCAAATACTCGGCATACTCCATAACGGGCAGTGCGCAAGTAATACCCTGATTGCCCGAGCCGCACACGATGGCGACCGGCAGCGCGCAGCCGTTCATGCGGGCGTCGGACCCGGCGGCTGCACGGGCGCGGGCACGGCAAGCGACGTCATCGGCACGAGCGCCCAACAGCGTACGGCCAACCTCGGCGCCCCAAGCGTGCGCCAGGCCCTCGGCACTGATCGCACCGTTCAGCTCAATCTGACGCTCAACGGCAGCGCGGGCGTCCTCAATGTCACCGTCCTCGATAAAGTCGACGATGGACTCAATCGACATGGGCGTGTCGGCGCTATCTGCCGCACGCTCAGCCACGACGCGCTCGGCGCAGGCGGCACACTCCCCCGCCGACTTGCCGCACACCGGAATACCGTCGAGCGTATGGCACGTGACATTGGTGTGATGGTCGGTAATCTCGACGACCGCGGTATGGCCCCCGGCTGTAGCAGTCACCTTGATGTAGAGGTTGGGCACACCCTCGACAAGCGACACATCGCAGTAACCGGCATCGGCGAGGAGCTCGGACACGCGAGCACGGTCTTCGTCGTTAACGCTCTCGAGCACCTCGAGCGCGCTCTTGGCGTCACCGCCCACGGCGCCCAGCACGGCCGCGGCCTCAATACCGTGCATGCCGCCCGAGTTGGGCACGGTCACGCTCTTAACGTTCTTGATGATATTGCCCGAGCAGGCAACATCCATATGATCGGGTTCGCAACCGAGCGTCTGGCTCGCCAGCGCCGCTGCATAGGCAACGGCAATGGGCTCGGTGCAGCCGAGCGCACAGACAAGCTCGCGGTTCAAAACATCGCAAAACGCGGTATCACGAAGGGAATCGGCAGGCATAGGTATCTCCTACTTGCATAACGGGCTGGACTCTCAAAAAAGTTAGCACTTTTATTTGATAACAATGCATCAAAAACCGCAACCATGGTTCCGACGGACGGCGCTTAAGCGCAATCTGACGGCATTCATTCATGAAAAGCTAGTCTTGTTGCATGCTAAAGCGTTTGACCAAAAAACGCCCGAGCGTTTACACAAAAGTCGCGCTATCATGCAGTCGAACGCGGTAAAACCTTTAGCAATTCCGCCGCACGGACCAGAGAGGAACCACTCATGAAGATTGGTATCGGTAACGACCACGCCGCCGTCGAGCTCAAGAACATCATCTCCGAGCACCTGAAGGAGCGCGGCTGCGAGGTCGTGAACTTTGGCACCGACACCTCCGAGAGCTTCGATTACCCCATCGCCGGCTACAAGGTGGGTAAGGCCGTGGCCAACGGTGACGTCGACCTGGGTATCCTGATCTGCGGTACCGGCGTCGGCATCAGCCTGGCCGCCAACAAGGTCGAAGGTGTTCGCGCCGTCGTATGCTCCGAGCCCTTCAGCGCCAAGCTCTCCCGCATGCACAACAACACCAACGTGCTCGCCTTTGGCGCCCGCGTCGTGGGCTCCGAGCTCGCCAAGATGATTGTCGACGAGTGGCTCGACGCTGAGTTTGAGGGCGGTCGTCACGAGCGTCGCGTTAACCTCCTCAACGAGATCGACCACACGCGCGGCCTCAAGGTCGTCGACGAAGCCTAAACTACTC
>JAXIYS010000008.1:0-6807 GCA_036304385.1 Collinsella sp.
ACCGGCGGCGAGATCATCTACCGCCGCGAGGAGATGGAAAAGATTATCGAGACCGGCCTGGGCAGCTTCCAGATCCGCTCCCGCTGGCGCTGGATTCCCGAAGAGCGCATCATCGAGGTCTACGAGATCCCCTACACCACCAAGACCGATGTCATCATCGAGCGCATCGTCAAGCTCTCTAAGGAGGGCAAGGTCAAGGAGATCGCTGACATCCGCGACGAAACCGACCTCTCGGGCTTGCGCATCGCCATCGACCTTAAGCGCGGCGTCGACCCCGACAAGCTCATGGCCAAGCTCTATCGCTCGACCACGCTGCAGGATTCGTTCTCGTGCAACTTTAACGTGCTGGTCGACGGCTATCCCCGCGTTATGGGCGTGCGCCAGATTCTGCACGAGTGGGTCAAGTGGCGTATTGAGTCCACGCGTCGCCGCATTAACTTTGACCTGGGCAAAAAGTCCGAGCGCCTGCACCTTCTGCACGGCCTCGAGGCAATTCTGCTCGACATCGACAAGGCCATCGCCATCATCCGCGGCACCAAACTCGAAGCCGAGGTCGTGCCCAACCTTATGAAGGGTTTCGACATCGACGAGACCCAGGCCGAGTTTGTCGCCGAACTTAAGCTCCGCAACATCAACGAGGAGTACATCCTCAACCGCACCAAAGACATCGCTAAGCTCGAGGGTGAGATTGCCGAGCTTGAGGAGATCCTCTCCAGCGAGGACAACATTAAGAAGGTCATCAGCGACGAGCTGGCGGCGGTCAACAAGAAGTATGTGATGCCGCGCCGCACGGGTAGGATCGAGCCCCATGAGGTTATCGAGGTAAGCTTGGAGCCCGAGGTCGAGGAGTACCCGGTCACCATCATGCTCTCGCGCGATGGCTACCTTAAGAAGATGACGGACCGCGTGCTCAAGAAGGCCACTACGCTCAAGTACAAGGACGGCGATAAGCCCTTTATCGAGTTCCCGTCCTCCAACACGCACGAGCTGCTCGTGTTTACCAACAAGAGCCAGGTGTACAAGTGCAAGGTTGCCGCGTTTGAGGACACCAAGTCGGCCCAGCTGGGCTCGTACCTGCCGACCGATCTTGAGATGGAACCCGACGAGAGTGTCATCTGGGTCATCGACCCCGAGGACTACAAGGCCGACGTGTTGTTCGTCTTTGAGAACGGCCGCGTGGTGCGCGTCGCGCTTTCTGGATACGTCACCAAGACCAACCGCAAGCGCCTTAAGAACGCCATCTACGGCGGCAGTAAGCTGCTGTATGCCCAGGTGCTCAAGGAGGACCGCAACATCGCGCTGGTCTCGAGCGACTACCGCCTGATGAACTTCAACACGTCGCTGCTCAAGACCAAGACGACTACCAACACGCAGGGTGTCCAGGCCTTTACGGCCAAGAAGGGCCGCTCGGTCACCACCGTCGGCACAACCGAAGAGATCCTTGGCGCCGGCGTCTCGGCCGAGAAGTTCACCGCGCAGAGTCTGCCCTCCGCCGGTGCCCTCATGAAAGAAAACGACATGCCGAGTCTGTTTGATTAAAACAACGGTTGCCAAACCGTCATGATTTTACAAAGCAGCGGGCCCCGGAGCGCAGCAACGTCGCGCTCCGGGGCCCGCTCGCTGCAACGTAGCCGGAATAATAGGAATCCCCGTTTTTCACTCCCGCAATCCCACGGCACAAGATATGTTAAGCCGTTAGCAAAACTTGCAAAAAATAGCAAAAGTTGCAAAAACTAGCAAAACCTGCAAAGGGGCCACCATGGATCGCAGCAAATGTCTCCGCCATGCCAGGCATGCTCGAAGATATTATCGAGCGAACCGAAGAGGCGGCAGATAACTACCTCTCACAGCCTCGCGCGTGCATAAGCGGCGTTCAGATTGGGCCAGTCGGCATCGATTGGACATATGCTCAGGAGACTCAGGGTAACTGGCGCACGGGCATGAATGGCGTCTTCAGGCAACTCGAGAAACATGACGTCGGGCTTCTCTCGAAACGACCTATCGGGAGCTTTCCGATAAAGATATTGAGTTTTTGCTCGCGATGCTGCCCGATTCTGGCCCCAGCAGGGTCTCGGAGGTAGCCAAACGCATGGGCGTCGCCAGCAACTACGCAAGCCAATACAAACGCCGCCTCCTCGAGGACGGCGTCATCGGAGAGCGGGGACGTGGTCTCGTTGGCTTTGACATTCCCGCGTTCAGGGAATTCTTGAACGAGAAGGCGTTTTAGCACGCCGGAATTGTCCGCGGAAGCATCAACGCATGGCAATCAGCATTCCTCTTGGTAAGGATAGCAAGCATTTTCCACCAACACCGATTGCCATGCGTTCTTCTTGTCCTTAGGCGAGCTTGCGAGCGAGCTCTCGCACCTCTTCCAACTTGGGCGAGGAGGCCATGCTGTCGCGCTCGGTCATGCCGCTAATGGTGACAATGCCCTGGTCCTCCCACTTGCAGTACGCGCATGTGGCCCTATACATAGCAATCGCTGCATCATAGACGCCCTCGCTGTGGCTATCGAGCAAAAGGGCCGTCTTGGTGAACGGGAAGCCTGTAGCACCGAAGGCGTACAGGCGGTCGATGGCGGCCTTCTCCTGCGCAGTGATATCAAACCAGTAGATAGGCGAAGCGAAGACAACCATATCGGCGCCTTTCAGCGACTCAATCACGTCGGCCATGTCATCCTTCTGCACGCAAGTGCCCTCATGGGCGAAGCAATACTGACACCCCAGGCAACCAGCGATTTTCTTGCTGGCAACACGGACGACCTCGACCGTATTGCCGCCCTCACGCGCGGTCTCGGCAAACGCCTCGACCATGGTATCGGTATTGGCGCCCTTACGCGGGCTGCCGCTCAATACAACGATATTCATAGAAATCTCCCTCCTTCATGCCGCAGGCGCGCGGCACACATTTTGTTGTAACCAAAACAGATGGAGCTATGCAGTCGCCTCGTTTCAGCTACTCCCACTTAGTAATAGGAGCCACTGGTCAAAAGCCTGTCAACATCAAAACAAGTTTTCAATCTATCGATTCTACGTGAGGCAATGGTCCCCATTTGATGCCCGCACTGTTTGCGCACTAGGGAGCAAAAGAATCTGGCCGCCGCTCAAATAAGATCACCGCCATCTTGCATAAACGACGCCATGTTAAGGTGCCTGACGCCATCCCTCTCCTGCAATAGAGGATCAAGCGTGAACAAGTAGCGCGGATACCCATCCCTGATGTGGCCGAACGGCCTGTACTCGCGCTCCTCGACGCCTCTGTCGGCAATCGACATAGAGACCTGGATGTAGGCGTAAGCATTGCGCCTACGAGCGATGAAGTCACACTCGAGCTTCCCAATACGGCCCACAGAAAGCTCGTACCCGCGCGATGCAAGATAGAGGTAGAGCACGTTCTCCAACGCCGGCCCGTAGTTAATCCTCGCATCCGTGTTCATGGCGAAATAGAAGCCGGGATCAGCCAGGTAGTACTTCTCTTCGCGGATAAGCGATCGCCGAGACTTGAGATCGAACCTCGAGCAGCGATAAAGGATCTTCGCGTCAACAAGAATCTGGATATACCGATTGAGCGTTTCGCGCTTGATGGGAATCTTCTCGACATCATTGAAGTACGCAAGGAGGTTCTTCAGGTTCGTCGGCGCACCAAAGTTGTTGATGAGATACGTCTGGACGGCATCGAAAACCGAGACATTCTTAATCTTGTTCGAATGTTTGACGTCCTTTTCAAAGATCTCATGAATAACACTCTTGATATAGGTGCGCTTTTCATCCTCGCCCTCATACTCCAACGCTTTGGGAAATCCTCCAAGGGTCAGGTACTCGGTAAACTCTCCTACGAGAACGTCATTGACAGGCTTGCCGAGAAAACGCTTCATATCGATATATTCCGCAAAGTCGAGTGGGAACACTTCGAACTCGATATAGCGACCCGTCAGCTTTGTAACAAGCTGCCCAGAAAGCAGATATGAATTCGAACCGGTAATGAAAATGGACCAACCGCCATCTGTCCGGTAGCCGTTGATGAGCAGCTCGAATTCCTCTACGTTCTGAATCTCATCGATGAAGAGGTACTTCGTCTCCTCAGTGTCTGCTGAGGTCGACATGTCAATCAGATTTTCGAGCTCATCGGTCGTCTTGACCTTCCTGTTCTCCCGTGAGTCGAGGTCGATATAGATGATGTGGTCGCTCGCTACACCGGATTCCACAAGTTCGCCTGCGATTGATTGCATGAGGCAGGATTTACCACACCTGCGAACACCGGTGATTACCTTGATCATCCCGTCATCGTGGTAGAAACCACGCATTTGCTTCAGATACTTTTCACGTCGGTATATACGCAAGATGCACCCCCCTTTTTTTAGTGTCAATTTTATCAGTTATGGGGTTACTTTTTTACATTTTATAAAAAAGCGTACCGATAACTTATTCTCACTTAGTTTCGGAAGTCGAGCAGGCGGTCGCGGTAGTACCCGTACTGCGCCCGGCGTGCCTCGATCTCGGCAGGGATACCGTCGGTGAGCGATTTCGTTAGGGTGTCGAAGCGGTCGAGGATATCGACGACCTTCTGCTGGGTGGCGGGGCACGGGACGGGGATCTCGACCCTCGATAAGTCCACAAGCGCGGCTTCGATTACCTATTTCGATTTAGCGTATTGCTCTTCAGATCATCGCGGCGTGCTCGTAGCCGCGCTCCACGAGGAGCCGCTCGGCAACGTCGAGAATCTTCTCGACCGTCTCCTCCGGGTACTTATTGCGTGCCACGGGCACCTCCGTCCTTGTTATCGCGATAAACATACCATGAGTGGCGTACGGGTCGAGAAGGGCTGGCGCCAAAAGAGCCCAACGGCCGTTACGGCTTCGTTAGAAACGCGCCCCACCATGGATGGTGAACCCGAAAGGTAAGGCGCGCGGGCACGGCGACTCGGCCCGCGCACCCGGAAGAGAAAGGACGAACCCATGGGTTACATGCTCGAGACGCGCGGGCTCACCAAGCGCTTCGGCCGCGGCGACCAGGCGCAGGATGCCGTGGCCGACGTGAGCCTTCATATCCGCGAGGGCGAGGTGTACGGGCTGCTCGGCCCCAACGGCGCCGGCAAGTCGACAACGCTCAAGATGATCTGCGGAATGCTGCGGCCGACGGCCGGGGAGATCCTCTTTGCCGGGCACGCCTGGCGCCGCGAGGACCTCTACGCAATCGGCAGCCTCATCGAGGAGGCGCCGCTCTACCCCAACCTCACCGCGCGCGAGAACCTGCGCGTGCGCACCACGCTGCTGGGCCTTCCCGAGAGCCGCATAGATGAGGTGCTCGCCGCCGTGGACCTCGCGGACACCGGGAAGAAGCGCGCCGGGCGCTTCTCGATGGGCATGCGGCAGCGCCTGGGGCTCGCGCTGGCGCTGATCGCCCGGCCACGCCTGCTCGTGCTCGACGAGCCCACCAACGGCCTCGACCCCATCGGCATCGAGGAGCTGCGCGACCAGATCCGCGGCTTCGCGGCGGCGGGCACGACGGTGATCGTCTCGAGCCACATCCTCTCCGAGGTGCAGCAGATGGCGGACACCATCGGCATCATCTGCGGGGGGCGCCTCGCCTACGAGGATGCGCTTCGGCCCGGGCAGGACCTCGAGGAACTCTTCATGAGCTTCTGCCGGGAAGGGCGACGAGCACGCGGGGAGGTGGCGGCATGACGGGCGAGAAAGGCGGCCTGCTCGCGGGCCTGCGCGCCGAGGCCCTGAAGTCGCGCCACGCGGCACCGGTTCGCCTGGCCGTGCTCATGGCGCTGCCGATGCCACTGCTCGGCGCGATGCCCTACCGGGGCGTGCAGATCTTCAGCGCGTGGAACTACTGGTACGCGCTCTTCCTGCCCGTGGCTCTCTCGCTCGTAGTGGCTTGCGTCGCGCGGGCGGACGCGCGCACGCGGATGCGGGGGCTTCTGGGCCTGGGCTTCCCGCTTAGGCGCGCCTGGTGGGCCAAGGCGCTCTGGTGCCTCGCGCTTTGCACGCTCTCGAACCTCGTGGTCTTCGGCATCTACCTCGCGGGCTCGGCGTTCTCCTCGCAGGGCCTCACGGCCGCGGGCACGCTCACGATGCTCCTCTGCGCGCTCGCCAACACGGTGACCGCGGCGTGGATGATCCCCGCAGGGCTCTTCCTCACGGCGCGGCTCGGCATGCTCGCGGGCATCTTCTGCCCGCTCGCCGCGCAGCTCGTGGGTGGGTTCGCCTGGTCGCTGATACCGCTGCCGCAGCTCTTTCCGCCGTCGGCGAGCATGGTCATCCCCACGAGCTTCATCCCCGTGCTGCCGAGCGGCGAGCCACTCGCGGCGGACATGGCGCTCGGCGGGGCGCTCGCGGCGGACGGCATGCTCACGCTGGCAGGTCTTGCGGTCAGCGCGCTCGCGTTCGCCGCGCTCACGGCGGCGGGCGCGGCCTGGTTCGCGCGCTCCGAGGAGAGATGATGGCCATGACACGACTCTCCGACCCGACGCCGCGCATGACTCTCCCGCGGGCCCTGCTCTCCGAGGCCCTGCGCCTGGCGCGCTCCCCGCTCACGGCGGTGCACCTCGTCTGCGGCCTGGCAGCCGGTCTTGCCTGCGGCGAGTACTTCTCCGTTACCCAATGGGACCCGGCGCTGGGCGCGGACGCCTACGTCCAGTTCCTCGGCGCCCTCATGCCGCTCATGTCCGCCATCGTCTGCGGACTCGCCGTGGACGAAGAGCGTGCTGCCGGGCGCCTCGCCAACCTCACGGCGGTCCCCTCGCGCGGGCGCGCCGTCGCGGCGAAGCTGCTCGCCCTTGCGGCGCTCGGCGCGGGCG
>JAXIYS010000009.1:0-2885 GCA_036304385.1 Collinsella sp.
GCCCCCGCCCCGGCAATGTAATCTTGGCTGACCATAGTTAGATGCACGGCTTCTAAGGCAGTGTAAGCAAGGTCCCCATTACATTAAAAAGAATCAGCCCCCGTATATCGAAACGGTCGAGAGGGCCTGCTCCGGGCGGGTTGCCTTGCTCCGGGAAGTTCGCGAAGCCCACTTCCCGGAGCAAGGCAACCCGCCCGGAGCAGGCCCCAGCGCGAGACAGTCCCGGATGCTACTCGTTGTCGTCGGCCGGATATTTGCTAAAACGTTTTATTGTCCTGATTTGCAGTGCGCAGCAGCGAAACCTAGCATTCACCTGCGGCGTTGCCTGTCACAGGTGTTCCACATTCAGTCTCTGCAAATTGATAAACGTGTTTAGTTGTGTTTAGTAAGCTCGAGCACGCTGTCCTTAACGATAAGCGCCGGCTCCAGAACGACCTCTTCGGCACGTCTACCGCCCCTACCGGCAAGACGCTTGGACATGCAGCCAAAAGCATGCTCCGCGAGGACACCAGGATCCTGCTCAATCGCGGTCAGCGCCGGCTCAAAGAGAACGTCGGCCGCCGAGTTGTCATAGCTTACGACCGAGATATCGCCCGGGATGCTCTTCCCCATCTCGTGCAAGCGCTTGAGCAGACCGAGGGCAATGTTATCCGAGCTTGCGAACACGGCGGTGGCGTCAGTTGCGAGCACCGCCTCCGAGGCCTCGTATGCGCTCGGAATGTAATACTCACTCTCGAACTCCAAGCGCGCATCGATGGGCAGCCCCACCTCGCGCAGCGCACGCTCGTAGCCGGCAAGACGTTTACGACCCGTATTGGAACGGCGCGCATTAACCAAGCAGGCAATGCGACGGTGGCCCTGCTCGATCAGGTAGCGGGTGGCCATATAGCCGCCCATCTCGTGGTCGAACATCACCTTGTCGCATTCGAGCCCCTCAATGGCACGGTCGACCATCACGGCCGGAATGGGGAGATGACTGACTTCTTCGCGCAAAGCGCGGTCGTCCGAGAACTCGTCGCCCACGACCAAGAACACACCATCGACGCCGCGCGTCACCAGCTGGCGCAGGAGCTCCAGATCGTCCTCGGCGCTTCCACCCGAGCTGGTAATAAAGAGCGCGTAGCCGTCCTCGCGGCAGCGCTTTTCCAGGCTGCCGGCGAGCGAGGCAAAAAAGCGGCTCTCGATATTGGGAACGATAAGGCCCAGTGTGCGCGACTCGCGCATGACCAGGCTGCGCGCAATCTGGTTAGGAACATAGTGGTTGCGCGCCGCAACCTCCTTGATGAGCTTGCGGTTTTCTTCCGAGATGCGACAAGGCCTGTTGTTAAGGACAAGCGAGACCGACGAAGGGGAAAGCCCCACCTCCTGGGCAATCTGCTTGAGAGTAACCTTGTTGCCCATCTCGCTCCTTCCGAGTATTCGCGCAATCTCTTGAAAGTATAGCGACCGTCCCTCTACCTTGATGATAAACACTTTACCAATCCGGTAGACGGCTGTTTTATCGCCGCGATTGGTGCAAAGTAACCTGACCCCTTTGCACCATGTGATGCATTGGGGTCAGGTTACTTTGCACCAAATCCATCCGGGTGGGGTATATTGCATTCGATTAATGAAAACGACCACCATAAGGCGGATATTCGTATGCACGAGAACGACTTTTTTAACGAGGACCTGCTCTGCGCGCTCGCTGGCGTTGCCGGCGAGGACAACGTGCTCATGAGCGAGCCCATGCGCGAGCACACCACGTTTAAGATCGGCGGCCCGGCCGATGTCTTTGTCACGCCCGACACCGAGCAGGGCCTCGTCGCCACGCTCGATACCTGCTATCGCTGCGATCTGCCGCTCACCATCGTGGGCAACGGCTCCGACCTGCTCGTCGGCGACAGGGGCATCCGCGGCGTCGTCGTAGCGCTGGGCGAGGGCCTCTCCGACATCACCGTCGACGGCACGCACGTCACGGCGGCAGCCGGTGCCTTGCTTTCCGATGTCGCCGCGGCTGCCGCCGAAGCCTGCCTCACCGGCATGGAGCCCCTCTCGGGCATCCCCGGCTCGGTCGGCGGCGCCTGCTATATGAACGCCGGCGCCTACGGTGCCTGCATGGCCGATGTGCTGGGGTCTGTACGCGTCTACAAGCCCGCCCGCAAGCTCGACGACGGCACCCGCGGTAGCGGCAGCATCATCGAGTTCGATGTCGACGAGCTTAACCTGGGCTATCGCAAGAGCCGCATCGCCGACGACGGCTTTATCGTGCTCTCTGCCACCTTTAACCTCGCCCCGGGCAACGCCGCGATGATCAAGGCCGACATGGACGACTACCGCCAACGCCGCGAGGACAAGCAGCCGCTCGACATGCCGAGTGCCGGCTCCACTTTCAAACGCCCCGAGGGCCACTTTGCCGGCAAGCTCATCATGGACGCCGGCCTGCGCGGCCACGCTATCGGCGGCGCCCAGGTGAGCGAGAAGCACTGCGGCTTCATCGTCAACGCCGGCCACGCCACCGCCGCCGACGTCGACGAACTCGTCCGCCACATCCAAGCAACCGTCAAAGACCAATTCGGCGTAGACCTACAACCCGAAGTCCACCGAGTCGGCGAATTCCTCTAACAAAGAAGGCCCCGAAAGGGGCCTTCACCATATTTATTCAGATAAACCAGTCCGGTGTGTCGCGCTCAGGACCCGAGAGGGCCGGGACAGTCCGAGAGGCATAAGGTTGATCGCGAGTTCCGCACGAGCCGGAGAGCACTTAATGTGCTCTCCGTGCGAGCAGGACTGTCCGAGCAGGCAACATTATGCCTCTCGGACTGTCCCGGACCAAGCCGCAGCTACGACAGCACAATACCGCCGAGCCAGCCCCAGCGCACGCCAGAGCCAGTGCCGTAGAACCC
>JAXIYS010000010.1:0-24339 GCA_036304385.1 Collinsella sp.
AGGACCACGTTATCGCCAAAGGCCTTCTGGAGGTTCTTGATGCTGACGACGACCTCGTTCGAGTTATTGGTTTCGCTCATGATAGGACCTCCTTACAGACCGGCGATGTGATCGGCGGGCGTCGCGACGACCTGTCCGGCGCTCTTGGTGGGACGCTTCTTTTTGGTTTCGGCTGTACCCAGCAGCCTCGCCTCAAGACCGCTCACCAAGCGCGCAAGCGGCAGGGTGATGACCAGGTAGAACAGCGCGGCAACCACGTACGGCGTGATGGAGCCCGTCGTGGCCACGATGGTGCGGGCGTTCATGACGATCTCGACCACGCCCACGGCCGCGAGCAGCGACGTATCCTTGTAAAGCAGGATAAACTCGCTGGTCAGCGTAGGCAGGACATTGCGGAACGTCTGCGGAATCATAACGTAGAGCAGTGTCTGGAAGGCATTCATGCCCAGCGAGCGAGCAGCCTCGTTCTGTCCCTTGGGGATCGACTGAATACCGGCACGGAAAATCTCGCACAGGTAGGCGGACGAGTTCATGGCCATGACGATAACGCCCAAGACGTAGTCGTCCACCTTGACGCCGGCCAGCGGCAGGCCAAAGAATGCAATGTAGATCTGCAGGAACGCCGGCGTACCGCGGATGATATTCACATAGATGCCGGCAAGGCAACGCAGGATGCGCGACTTGGAGATGCGCATGAGCGACAGCGCAAAGCCAAAGGGAATGGCCAGCGGAAACGCCACGAGCACGATCGAGAGCGACATGAGGAAGCCCTTGAAGACGATCGGCAGGCTCTGGACCAAAATGACCGGGTTCAGGAACAGGCGAAGGAACATGTTGGAATTCCATGCCTCGACCCACGGCTGCTCCTTAAGGTCGGCCAGGAAGTTATCGAATGCCGTCACGCCCTTAATCTCGACGGAAGGAATCTTGGAAATCTTCTTGGTCGAACCGTCGGCGAGCGTATAGGTGCCGCTAAAGGCCTCTTCGCCGCCCTCGACGGGAAACGTCACGCCGTAGACCTCGACACGGAAAAAGCCGCCGGCAGGCGCCGTCTCGCCAAAGTCGATCTTGAGCGTCTGGCCGTCAGCCTTGCACGTTGGCTTCATGGGCGTACGATCCATGAGGTCCTCGCCCGAGAGCATCGTCAATCGCGTGTCATCGGTACCAAACGTCGTGCCGTCGACAAACGTCAGCGAAAGACCGCTCAGCTCCTCGTCGGCATCGGCCTGGACCTCCCAGGTAATGCGCGTCTCGGTGCCGCCGACCACAGCGCTGCCCGAACCGGTGTTGGGTCGGGCAGTAATCTTTGCGGTCTCAAGCGCCTGGGCGGTCGTGGGCGCATATGCCCCCGCGCACACCAGCGCGAGCGCCACGGCCATGACGCAGGCTAGCTTTTGGAGCAAGGCGGGCAGTGGAAAACGCTGCTCCGCAGCCCCTTCGTTCAATTGAGACAAGGTGGCTCCTATCGTAGAAGTTGCCGGCAAAACAAGACGGAAACACTCTCCGTCGAGAGAAGCGCAAAGGCCCTCTCCGCAAAACGGAAAGGGCCTACACGCAATCAAGCATCTATTTACTTGATGTTGTACTTAGCCATGAGGGCGTCGACGGTACCGTCGTCGGTCAGGTCCTTGATGGCCTGGTTGATGTCGTCCTTGAGCTTGGTGTTGCCCTGGTTGATGGCGATGGCGTACTCCTCGCCGGTGCTGATCTGCTTAATGGTCTGGCAGGTGTTGAACTGCTCGGCGGTCAGCTGGCTGGCAACGGAGCGGTTGGTGACTACGGCGTCGCCCTTATCGGACTGCAGGGCGCTGAAGCACTCGGTAGCGTCCTTGTAGGGGACGATCTTGGCCTTGGGGAAGTTCTCCTGGGCAAAGGACTCGGCGGTCGAGCCAGACTGAACGATGATGGTAGCGTCGGCGTTGTTGAGCTTCTCGCTGTAGTTGTCGGCCGTGATGTCGGTGTTATCGACCTTGGTCACGATAGCCTGATCGTCCATGTAGTAGGAATCGGAGAAAGTGACTTCCTTCTCACGCTCGGGCGTGTCGGTGATAGCCGCGATGGAGACGTCGTACTTAGCGCCCGAAGCGACACCGGGTACGAGTGTGTCGAAGTCATTGTTGACGTACTCGACATCCAGGCCCAGCTTGTCGCCGATAGCCTTGATGAGCTCAAGGTCAAAGCCCTGATAATCGCCGTTGTCATCCTTGTACTCAAACGGAGCGTACTCGGCAGAGGTGCCGACGGTCAGCGTACCGTCCTTGACGAGCGCGTACTCCTTGGAGCCGTCGACCTTCTCGACCTTGGCGTCGTCAGAGCTGCTGGAACCGGCATCAGAACCAGAGGTGGCGTTAGACGAGCCGCAGCCCGTCAGTGCGAGGGCGAGCGCCATGGCGCCCGTGGCGGCAAATGCGCCAAGCTTCTTGAGCTTCATAATCAGTCTCCTTCCGGTGACCCCGTTTGATTCAGAGGTCTGCAAAAACTGATGGCTATTATGCACCCGCTTGGGAGAATCTGCAATCAGAAAACTGATTGAAACAAACCCATAACGTGAATGGAACACTCCACTTTGTGACAGTCATTACTGCTGCAACGACCTTAACAGTTTGATTTCAGCCGCATAACCTGCAAGTTCGTTCGGTGTCTCCAAAATAAATGGCAATGCGCGCAAGCGGCTATTCGATACAATATTCTGCATAACCTGCATACCGCCGCCAAACTCTTCACTACCCAGATAGCCCTTACCGATGCATTCGTGGCGGTCCTTATGGGCGCCGCAGGGATTCTTGGAGTCATTGATGTGCACGGCGCGCAGGCGCTCGATACCCACCACACGATCGAACTCGTCAAGCACACCGTCAAGATCGCGGACGATGTCATAGCCGGCGTCATTCACATGGCAGGTATCTAGGCAAACGCCCAACTTGGCCGACAGCTCGGGGCGCTTGTCGGCAACGCCCTCGATGATGAGCGCCAGCTCCTCAAAGCTGCGGCCCACCTCGGTGCCCTTGCCGGCCATGGTCTCGAGCAGCACCGTCGTCTGCTGGCCCTCAAACATCACCTGGCACAGGGTGTCGACGATCATCTGAATGCCGGCATCAGTCCCCTGCCCCACATGTGCGCCGGGGTGAAAGTTGTAGTAGTTGCCGGGCAGTGCTTCCAGACGCTGCAAGTCCTCGGCCATTGCCTCCAAGGCAAACTCACGCGCCCGCTCTTTGGCAGAACAGGGGTTGTAGGTATAGGGGGCATGCGCCACGAGTGGGCCGAAGTCGTTTTGCTCCATAAGCTCGCGCAGGGCCGCCACGTCATCCATGTCAAGATCTTTCGCCTTGCCGCCGCGCGGGTTGCGCGTAAAGAATGCAAAGGTATTGGCGCCAATGGATAGCGCCGTCTCCCCCATCGCCCGATAGCCCTTCGTCGTCGAAAGATGACACCCAATCGTCAGCATCTCCAGCTCCCCCTCATCAGTTGCGGTGAAATAGTTCCTGTTTGGCCCCTATTCTGCCGCAAACAGGAACTATTCCACCGCAACTTATAAAAGGGGCATCAGAGATGCGGGCCACCAAGCACCACGGTCGCCGGCGTCATGATCCCCTACGTGTCAGCGCCAAGTCCTAGAGGGCTAGACGGATTGCATCGATAATGCGCGCGCAGCGCTGTGTGGCGGCAAGGGGCATGACGGGGCTCTCGAGTTTCCCCGCCCGGATGAGCTGGGTCGCATGCTGGATTTCGCCGTAGAAATCATCGACCCCAAACGGGGCATTTATTTCGAGCATTCGTCCGTCGGAGCACTTCACATGGGCGAGCTCGGGGCGATGAAGGCGCTCGATTTCCAACGAGCCCCGCTCGCAGGCAATCGTTAAGCGGCTTTCATATGCTGCCTTGCCGTCGCACACCATATGAATGGGTATGCCGCCGACGCTCATATGAATCTCATCGGCCCAATCCACGCGGCCGCCCGATACGTCACGCCAGCGAACTTCACGGGACGAAACCTCGCACGCGCCCGCGAGCAAATCCTCAAACCAACCGACCGCATAGCAGCCCATGTCATATAGACAGCCGCCCTGCAACGGATCGAGCAGATAGCCCGAAGGAGACTCGCCGTAATCGAGCTTTTGCACGCTTTCAATCGAGACAATTCGGCCAAGCTCACCCGACGCAAGCAAGTCCTTCACGCGAGTGCGCATCGGGCAAAACCGGTTCTTCATCGCCTCCATAAACAGCACGCCGCGCTCGCGAGAGGTGGAGGCAATCGAGAGAGCCTCTTCCTCACTCAAAACGGCCGGCTTTTCGCACAGCATGGCCTTTCCGGCGCGCAGCGCGCGACAGGCCCAACGCGTATGCATGCCATGCGGAAGAGCCAAGTAGATTGCGTCGACATCGGGGTCGGCAATCAACGCATCATAAGCCGCATCGCCGCTATCGTCAGCCGTGGCATAACTGTGCGCGGCATCAATCGAAAACGCCCTGCAAAACTCCTCAACATGCGAAGGAGTGCGACCGGCGGCAGCCACAAGCCGTGCCCCGTCCACCTCCTTGAGCGACGATGCAAATCGATGCGATATGTTTCCAGCGCCCAAAACGCCCCAACGAACCTCACGTAAATCATCACATGAATCCCGATGGCCCACGACAGCCCCCTTCAGTTGCGGTGGAATAGTTCCTGTTTTGCCCCTATTCTGCCGCAAACAGGAACTATTCCACCGCAAGTTATAAAAGGGGCATCAGGAGCGCGTTTTGCAAAAGGCTTTAAGCGCAGCCGTTACGGGGCCAGGCTGGAAACGTCGGCGCACATCGTCGAGACGCTCGGGAATATCGATGTGCTGCGGGCAGTGACGCGCGCATTTGCCGCATTTGATGCAATTGCTCACCAGCTTGGGCTCGTTCGTCCGCACCGCGCTTGCCGTAAAGTATTGAGACAGCCCCGTAAACCAACTATGCGCGTAGCTCGCGTTGTAGGCGCCAAAGCAACCGGGAATATTGATGCCCTTGGGGCACGGCATGCAGTAGCCGCACCCCGTACACGGCACGCGATTCGATTTCTCAAACTCTCCCAGCACACGTGCGATGGTATCGAGCTGCTCTGTCGTCATCGAATCCGGCAGTGCGCGATCCGCCAATGCCGCGTTCTCGTCCACCTGCGCGGTATCGGTCATGCCCGAAAGCAGCATCGTGACTTGAGGATGGTTCCACACCCACGAAAGGCCCCAAGCAGCCGGCGTCTTCAGGTACGGATCGCGTACGCCATCGAACACGGCGCGGGCACGCGGAGGCAGTTTGCCCGCTAAACGTCCGCCCAACAGCGGCTCCATCACAAACACCGCGAGCCCGCGCTCGGCGGCCGCCATGAGTCCCGCCGTTCCCGCTTGGTAGCGCTCTCCAGCGTAGTTGTACTGGATCTGGCAAAAGTCCCAGTCATACGCGTCAAGCATCGTGAGAAAGTCCGCCGCACTGCCGTGGTACGAAAAACCTATCTGGCGAATACGCCCCGCAGCCTTTTGGTGCGCAATCCAGTCCTCGATACCCAACGCTGCCACGCGCTCCCACTGCGCGGGCGAGGTGATGTTGTGCATGAGGTAGTAGTCGATATGGTCAGTCCGCAAACGGTGCAGCTGCTCGTCAAAAAAGCGGTCGAAATCCTCCGCACATTTGCACGAAGCGTGCGGCAACTTGGTCGCGAGCAAAATCTGGTCGCGCAGACCCAGGCGCTCAAGCGAAGCTCCCACACAAGCTTCGTTACCGGGGTAGAGATAGGCCGTGTCCAGATAGGTTATCCCTTGCTCCACCGCACGGGAAATGATGGCATCGGCCGTCTTCGCATCGGGGTGTCCCGGCGCACCGGGAAACCTCATGCAACCCAGTCCCAGCGCCGAGATACGGTTGCCGCTTTTGGGGTCAACGCGATATTGCACTGCCTTTCCTCTCCCCTCGAAGCCCTAATGAGGCGAAACACAATGGTCACGTCATCGAAACACATTGGAATCGCAATCGAGAACGTATCGTAACGTAGCAGAAATCGAGCCGTCACGGCACCGCTTTAACATCAGCAAAAAGCCCGATGAAAGGAGGCGAGCGTGACCACGCGTGAGGACGCCTACCCCTATCCCGGAGAACAATACATCCTCTCGGTCGATCGTTACCAGATCAAGGTCATGGACCATCTGGACGAGCTTCCCGCCACGGGCGCCGTCATCTTCTGCATCTTCCCTAAGGTGCGCGATGGTGTCGGATACCCCGCGCGCGTCTTTGCGGCCTTCCCTGCAGCGTAGCGTCCAGGTAAACGTTTCTTTTTTATAACAGCCGCCCAGCGCACCCATCAATCACCCTGGCAGCATACAATCCATCAGGCGCCCCTTACGCGGGCGCCTTTTATATGGGGAGATGATTCACGTGCAGATCAACAAGGTCGCCTTTATCGGCAAGGGCGGCGTCGGCCTGCTCTACGGCAGCATGATCGCCAGGGCGCTCGGCAACGACGCCGTTGAATACGTTATGGATGACGCACGTTTTGAGCGTCACGCGGGCGATGCGCTCACCGTCAACGGCGAGCCCTGTGCGCTCAAGTCCGTCCGCGCAAGCGAAGCAACGCCCGCCGATCTGGTCATCCTGACAGTCAAGACCACCGGTCTCGACCAAGCACTCAAGACCATGGAGCGCGTTATGGGACCCAACACACTCATCGCCTCGCTGTGCAACGGCATTACGAGCGAGCAAAAGATTGCCGAGCGCTTTGGCTGGGGGCACACCGTCCTGGGTATCTGCCAGGGCATGGACGCCGTATTCCTCGACGGCGCGCTCACCTTTACCAATGCGGGCGAGATTCGCTTTGGCGCGGCAGCGGGCACCGAGCCCGCAGCCGTCACCGCCATCGACGAGCTCTACACGCGCTGCGGCATCGCACACACCGTCGAGACAGACATCGCGCACCGCATGTGGGCCAAGCTTATGCTCAACGATGGCATCAACCAGACCTGCATGGCCTACGGCGGCACGTACGGAAGCGCCACGGAACAGGGCTCCGAGCAGCGTCGTTGCTTTGTTTCCGCCATGCGCGAAACGCTTGCGGTCGCCAATGCCGAAGGCATCGAACTCACCGAAGCGGACCTGACGCAGATGGTGCACCTCATCGAGGGAATCGACCCCACCGGTATGCCCTCGATGGCGCAGGACCGCATCGCACAACGAAAAACCGAAGTCGAGGAGTTCGCGGGCACCATTTGCCGCCTCGCGGCCAAACACGATATCCAAGTGCCGCAAAACGAGTGGCTCTATCGGCGCATCCGCGATATCGAGGCAAGCTGGTAGCGCCCGGCTCACCACGTCAACAGACTCAACAGCAAAGCCGCCGCAAGGGAACCTTTCCCCTGCGGCGGCTTTCATCTTCGTCTATGACCGGCGGCAACCTCACAACAGTTAGCGTTGCGACTCAGGCACCTCGTCCTCGCCATCGCGGCAAAGAACTACACCCGCACTTCCCAGCAGCGCAGCCGCGATCAACGCACCGACCACGATAGAGGCAGCCCCACAAGACCCCTGCATACCCGCGACGAGCGCGGCCGTAGGACCAAGGCAACCAAGCGTCAATGCAACGGCGGCAACGGCGATATCTCGAGCGTTCACAAGACCACTTCCTCCACGAGAAAGACTTTGTTTCTCGTGACTTAGTGTGCCCCGCGCCCATATGCGCGGCGTACTGCCACGGTAAGCGCTCTGTTAACTCAAACGCATACATAGAACGGGCGTCCTTACGTTGCCCTAAAGCTCGGTAAAGACGCCCGTCCGCCAAATATCCGTGATGCAGAAAAATTACCAGCCAGTGTAGTAATCGGTGGTTCCGGCTGCGCAGCCGGAGTCATAGACCTTGCACTCGCCCTTGGAACCGGTAAACGTGGAGCCCTGAGCCTTATCGCCCGCGGCCACGACGTAGTAGCCATCGGAATCGCGCCAAAAGCCCTCGGAATCCTGCGTCCATTCGCCCGTGCGGTGATGGTAGAGTACGTTGCTGCTGTAATAAGTCTCGCGGCGGCCGTTATAGTTATTGACGCCGCTCGAGCGCGTCAGGCCCGAGCCGTTCGCGTAATACGCAGCAGACGCGTAAGACGAGCCGGAGCCGGCGTTGTAATACGATGCCTGAACGGCCTCAGCGGCCTCTGCTTCGGCTGCGGCAGCCTCGAGCGCCTCGCGCTTGGCATCCTCAAGCGTGGAGCGAAGCTCGTCGAGCTCGGTCGACTTGGCGTCGACCTCCCCCATCGTCAACAGGCTACCCGCACCGTCGATGCAACCCTGCAGCACAGCGCGCTCGTCATCGGTAGCATAGTCGCCATACATATTCATAATGATCTGAGCGCGCATCTCCAGGGAGTCGCGCTTTGCCCCCATCGAGGCATTCCACTCCTGCATAGAGCCATAACCATCGCCGCGGTAGTCGACGGGCTGCACCAGCGTCGCCTCGGACGGCGTAGATCCGACCGTATCGGATAGTGTTGCCGCGTGGGCATCAGTTGCGCCGGCGCCCACCAAAAGTGCCACGGTCAGAGCGGCGGAAAGGGCGGCGGCTTTCGGTTTTCGTGAATCGATCCTCATGTAGCTGGAAACCTCCGTAGTGTGTTTTTGCTGCGTTTGAGCTGCGTGTGATTCGATCGCGCTGCATAGTACCCCGAGCAAATCGCGACCTGCGGTTTTACTCAAAAGGCGCACGTCAATTGCGTAAAACTCACATCCTCTTAACAGGAGTTTTCCACAACTCAAATGCATAAAGCGTGTCAAAAACCCTGTTTTTGCACCCTCTCTATGCAAATAAGGCGCCTGTGCAACCATTGTTCGCACAGGCGCCTTGAGCAGGCATTTTATGCAGTTATACCTATCGAGTCGCAAGGGGTCCTTGCACAAGTCGCCTTACTCGTCCAGCGCGGCGAAGGCCTGCTTCAGATCCCAGATGATATCCTCGGCGTTCTCGGTACCGATGGAAAGACGGATCGTGGAGGGCGTGATGTTCTGCTCGGCGAGCTCCTCGGCAGAGAGCTGGGAGTGCGTGGTGGTAGCCGGGTGCACGACGAGCGACTTGACGTCGGCCACGTTGGCGAGCAGCGAGAACACCTGCAGATGGTCGATGAACTTCCAAGCTGCCTCCTGGCCACCCTTAATCTCGAAGGTAAAGATCGAGGCGCCGCCACGGGGAAAGTACTTCTGGTACAGCTCATGGTCGGGGTGCTCGGGCAAGCTCGGGTGGTTCACCTTGGCGACGTGGCTGTCACCAGCCAGGAACTCAACGACCTTCTTGGTGTTCTCGACATGACGGTCAACGCGCAGCGACAGAGTCTCGGTGCCCTGGAGCAGGACCCAGGCGTTGAACGGGCTGATGCAGGCGCCCTCGTCACGCAGCAGGATAGCGCGGACATAGGTTGCGAAGGCGGCGGGACCGGCAGCCTCGGCAAACGAAACACCGTGGTAGGATGGGTTGGGCTCAGCGATCTGGGCGTACTTTCCGCTCGCCTTCCAATCGAAGTTACCGCCATCGACGATCACACCGCCCAGCGAGGTGCCGTGGCCGCCGATGAACTTGGTTGCGGAATGGACAACGATGTTGGCACCATGCTCCAGCGGACGGAACAGATACGAGGTGCCGAAGGTGTTGTCGACGACAACCGGCAGACCGTGCTTCTTGGCGATCTCGGAGATGGCGTCGATGTTGGGGATGTCGGAGTTGGGGTTGCCGAGCGTCTCGAGATAGATGACCGTGGTGTTGTCCTTGATGGCACCCTCGACCTCTTCCAGGTTATGGGCGTC
The DNA here is from genome assembly GCA_036304385.1 of Collinsella sp. GTDB lineage: Bacteria > Actinomycetota > Coriobacteriia > Coriobacteriales > Coriobacteriaceae > Collinsella. The sequence goes on from JAXIYS010000010.1 coordinate 9,787, forward strand.
GACAAACGTGGTCTCGACGCCAAACTGGGAGAGCGTATGCTCCAGCAGGTTGTAGGAGCCACCGTAGATGGTCTTCTGAGCCACCACGTGGTCACCGGCCTGGGCAAGAGCCTGCAGGGTATAGGTGATGGCAGCAGCACCGGAGGCGACGGCTAGACCGGCCACGCCACCCTCGAGCGCGGCGATACGGTCCTCGAAGACGCCCTGAGTGGAGTTGGTCAGACGGCCGTAGATGTTACCGGCATCGGCAAGACCAAAGCGGTCGGCGGCGTGCTGGGAGTTGCGGAACACATAGCTCGTGGTCTGGTAGATAGGCACGGCGCGGGAGTCGGATGCAGGATCGGCACTCTCCTGGCCAACGTGAAGCTGCAGGGTATCGAAACCAAAGGTGTGCTCGGGGTTGTTGATGAACTGGCTCATGATGATCTCCTTGATCGAACAAAAGTAAATAAATTAAAGAGAAGTAAGTCGCTGTCTCCTGATCACACCGACGGGCGCAAACAGGAGCCCGGCATTCGTCTTGGTAAGCAATTCATATGCGGGCCTCCTTTCGCATCCCGGTTCCGTGGTTGGCTTAATTACCTACCGCCTTTGTGTGTTTTGAATAGTACGAGCATTGTTTCCCTCGGTCAATCACTTAAAAGCGCTAACTTGTTATCGGTTTTATAGATAACACTCGAAAGGGCGGGCGCCGATGACCCTCCAGCAGCTTCGTTTTCTAATCGCCGTGGCAGAATCCGGCTCAATTAACGCCGCAGCGCAGCGCCTCTATACGGCACAATCCAATATCTCCAATGCCGTCAAAAGCCTGGAGCAGGAACTTCGTATCGAAATCTTTACGCGCTCTAGCCGCGGTGTTGCGCTCACCAACGACGGCACCGAGCTTTTGGGTTATGCACGCCAGGTCGTAGAGCAGGCCGACATGCTCGAGGCCCGCTACGAGGACGGCGGTACACCTCAGGCCCGCCTTGCCATCTCGGCCCAACACTACGCGTTTTCGGTCGAAGCCTTTGTCAACGTCGTCGAGCGCTGCCGCGACAGTAAGTTCGAGTTCATCATGCGCGAGACCACCACCTCGCAAATCATCGACGACGTCCGTGCATTTCGCAGCGATATCGGCATTCTGTATCTGGATGACTTTAACGCCCGCGTTCTGCAGAAAGCCTTTACCGATGCCCGCGCAAGCTTCCATCCCCTCTTCGACGCGACGGTCCACGTCTTCGTTAGCGAGCGCCATCCACTCGCACGCCGCCCTCAGCTGTCCCTTGCCGACCTCACGCCCTATACGCGTTACAGCTTTGAGCAGGGAACCTCAAACTCCTTCTATTACGCCGAGGAACCTTTTAGCTATATCCCCTGCGACCGCAACATTCGAATCTCGGACCGCGGAACGCTCACTAACTTACTTATCACGTCGAACGGCTACACCCTGTCGACCGGTGTCCTCTCCAATGAAATGCAGTGGGGCATGGCCTCGATCCCGCTGGCAGACGCCCCAACGATGCACGTAGGCTATATCATGCACGACGAGCGCAAGCCCTCTCCCCTCTTGCAGCAATACCTCGACGAGCTCAACCGCATCATCCATGCCAACCAACTGTCGGAAGACGGGGTAGAAATCGTAGATTGCTAGCCCCCGGCGGGCATGGCGCTACAATGGTCACTCGCACGAAACATACCCAACGAAAGGAACCATGTGAAGGTCATCATCTATACCGACGGCTCGGCCCGATCAAATCCGGGACGCGGCGGCTACGGCGCCGTGCTCAAATACACCAACCCCGCCGGCAAGACCTTCACCTCCGAGCTTTCGCGCGGCTATGCCAAGACCACCAACAACCGCATGGAGCTCATGGCCGTTATCGTGGCGCTCGAGGCGCTCAACCGCCCCTGCGACGTCGAAGTCCATTCCGATTCGCAGTACGTCGTCAACGCCTTCAACAAGCACTGGATCGACGGCTGGAAAAAGCGCGGGTGGAAAACTGCCAACAAGCAACCCGTCAAGAACCGCGACCTGTGGGAGCGCCTGCTTGCCGCAAAAAGCAAGCACAAAGTGGAATTCATCTGGGTTAAGGGCCACGCCGGCCATGAGCTCAACGAGCGCTGCGACGAGCTTGCCACCACGGCGGCCGACGGCAGCAACCTCGATATCGACACCGGCTTTAACGAGAGCGACCTGTAACGGCGTTTTCGCACGCTATTTCCTGCCCCCTCGCGCTACACTCATCCTGTAAACCGAACGGCACGAGGGGGATACATGCTGCGTATAGCGACCATCGGCACATCCATGATTACCGACGACTTTATCCAGGTCGTCAACGCCAACGACCAAGCTGCGTTTGTGGGCACGCTCTCGCGCGATGCAGATCGCGGCGCCGCCTTCACCGCTAAGCATGGTGGCGAGCGTAACTTCACCGCGCTTGACGAGCTTGCGTCCGCTGCCGACGTCGACGCCGTCTACATCGGCAGCCCCAATGCGCTCCACTACGAGCAGGCGCTCGCCTGTATCACCGGCGGCAAGCACGTTATCGTCGAAAAGCCTTTTTGTGCCACCGAGGCACAGGCGTTCGAGGTCTTTCGCGCAGCCGAGGCGGCGGGCGTCGTAGCCCTCGAGGCCATGCGCCCCCTCCATGACCCCGCTTTCCACGCCATCGAGGACGCCCTGGGTGAGATCGCCCCCATCCGCCGCGCCTCATTGCGCTTTGGCAAATATTCCTCGCGCTACAACGAGATTCTCGCGGGACGCGCCACCAATATCTTCGACTGCAATATGGCATCGGGTTCCCTCATGGATATTGGCGTCTACACCGTCGAGCCCATGGTCGAGATCTTCGGCATGCCCTCCGGCCTTACGAGCATGGCTACTCTGCTCGACCCCACCACGCAAGAGCTCACCCATGGCCCCATCGATGGCTGCGGTTCCATCCTCGCCAGCTACGGCGGTGGCCGTATCTCCGTCGAGCTCGCGCACTCCAAAATTACGAATGACCTGCTGCCCTCGCAGATCGAAGGCGAGCGTGGCACTATCCAGATTGACCATCTGTCCACGCCCCGCAACGTCCGCATCGACTATCGCGGCGACGTCGTACGCGGCTCGGCGACCGAGGCGCCGCGCGAACAGAGCGACAACGGCCGCATGCTCGACCTGCCCAAATCGAGCAACACCATGGAATACGAACTCGCAGACTTTATCACCGCCATCGGCGGCATCGATAACGTCAAGGAAGAGATTTGGGAGACCCCGGCGGGACGTCACGAGCTTGGCCACTACCGCGATGTCACGCTCGTCTCACTGCGCATCATGGATGCCGTGCGCCAGCAGGCCGGCATAACCTTCCCGGCCGACGCAGGCAAGCAGGCATAGCGATGGGCTTCTTCGATACGTTCTTCTCCAGCGTCGCCGGCGGCGGCCGCGAACCCCAAAAGCCTTCTGGCGTCGAGCTCGAGCTGCGCCGTAGGCTCACCGTGCTCGCAAGTGACGAGGCCACTCAAGACGCCCCGCAGCGCTATTTCCTGCGGTGGGAGGGGCAGGTCCAGGGCGTCGGTTTCCGCTTCACCAACACCAACCTCGCACAGGCGCGCTCCCTCACCGGCTGGGTACGTAACATGGAAGACGGTTCAGTCGAGATGGAGATACAGGGAGCTCCGGCGAACATCCTATCTCATCTCGAGGCGCTTCATGCCTCCTACGAGCGCATGGGAACGCGTTTTCGCCTCGCAGACGCCCAGACCCGAGCCCCACTTGCCAATGAAGACGGTTTCATCCCTCGTTATTAGTATTGTGTGCTAAATACGGTATCATTTACCTACGACCGTTGATAGAAAAGAGGCGAGGCGCATGGCGGTGCAAAGAAGAAATACCAGGCAGCGAAAGCTGGTTCTTGACGCCGTGCGCCAAAGCTATAACCATCCCACCGCTGACGAAATCTACAACGCCGTGCGCGAACAGGATGACAAGATCAGCCGCGGCACGGTCTACCGCAATCTCAATCTCTTGGCCGACGCCGGCGAGATCCTCTCCATCAAGACGCCGGGCGGCAGCCGCTTCGATCGCACCATCGAGCCGCACGCACATATCATCTGCACCTCGTGCAGCCGCGTCATCGACGTACCGCTCCCCTTCGATGCCCAGCTCGACGCCAAGGCGTCCGAGCAAATCGGCTGGCACGTCACGTCGCACTACACCATCTTCGAGGGTCTCTGCCCCGACTGCCGGTAGCCCCTAGTGGCATGCCCGCAAATCTACTTGCCCATCCGCTACAGCAAAAAGTAGATTTCTAGGTATGTCCCGAAAACCTACTCGGCGAGCAGACGGCGCAGCTCTTCTTCGACCGTGCGCACGTAGCGGACACGGTCGTTGATACCGCGCAAGCTGGGATTGCAGCTCTCCATCAGATAGGGATGGCCCACGACGTTGAGCATGTCGCGATCGTTCTCGTTGTCGCCAAACGCCATCATCTCATCGGGCGAAATCCCCAGGGCACGACCGTAATCGGCAAGCGCGGAGCCCTTGCCCGAACCGAAACCGATAAAGTCCGTCCATTCGGTTCCCGACGTCATCACGTCGACACGGTCGCTGAAGAGGCGCTCAAAATGCTCCAGCGCCGCCGGCTGATCAACCTCGGGTGTCTGGAAGGCAATCTTAATGACGTCCTCGTCGATGTCCTCGGGACGGTCGACCACCGCCACATCGCAGTGGACCTCATAGCGCAAATGGTCGACGAACGCATCATTGCCGCTCATGGTGTAGAGGTGCCCCTCGCACGAAAGGGTCACGTCGGCATGGGGATACGCAACCACAGCATTCGCGATATCCATAGCAAGGCTACGCTCCATGGAACGCTTGACAACGGCACGCCCCTCGCTCATCACCAGGGCTCCGTTTTCGCATACATAGGCGAGCTCATCGGCCACCGGGGCAAAAAGGTGGCGCAAACTCGCATATTGACGGCCACTCGCCGGCATAAACACGATACCGCGACGATGCAGCTCATCGATAAGCTCAAAGGCCTCGGAACGCGGCTCGCGTTCCCCCGGACGCAGCAACGTGCCGTCCAAATCGCATGCAATCAGCTTGATTCCCTCAAGACCCATACGCTTCCCCAAAGCCTCCTATCAACAGCAAGACGGACCTTGATTGGTCGCCCCTCAAAGCCCGTCTTGCGCATACGCGCGCTTAGCCGCGCGTCTTTTTTACGATGGTAAAGTCCGGAGCCATGCTCACGACGACCTCCGCCGCACTCGACGCAAAGCGCCGGTCCGCATCGAGTTCACGGGTAACCACCGAGAGCCGAACACCCTCGACGCCCCGGAGCATGCGGCCCAAAACAGGCTGCACCGGCGTATACATGCGCACGGTATGCTCGTCCGAGTTGCCCCGAAAGAGCGGCGCATGCATGTTGCCGATCTCCCAGCACGCATGCGCGAGCGCAATCGGGTCCATGCGGTCAACTTCGACCAAATAAACCTCGGCGCTGCGCAGTCGCACGACAACCGCCACGGGCACCATGCCCGAACGGTCAATGGCGAGCACGTCGCCATCGGTAAGACGACCGCCGTCGGCAGCATCCAGCCGAACATCGACCGTGCGCCCCAGCTCCGTCGCGCCCACAAACGCACATACATCGGCCTGGTCCCAATCGAGCAGTAGCTCATCGACCTCAAAGACACCGCCCAGCTCCCGGCGAAGCAGGAGTTCATAGGACGGATCGTTGAGATTTCCCAAGCATGTCGTCGAAACCAAGCGTTCAGGCATACTCTAACCCTCGACCTCGACGAGCTCGATATCAAAGTTGAGGTCCTTGCCGGCCAGCTCGTGGTTGGCGTCGAGCGTCACAGCCTCGGGCGTCACGTCGATGACGACGGCGGGGACGGGCATGCCGCTCGGCGTGGACAGGAAGAGCTTCATGCCCTTCTCGATCTGCTCGATGCTGGGAACCTGTTCGGCCGGGAAGGTCAGAACCATCTCGGGATTGTGCTCGCCGTAGGCATCGGCAGCAGGAATGTGCACGGTCTTCTTCTCGCCCACCTGCATGTCGACAACAGCGGCGTCGAAGCCCTTGATCATCTGACCGGCGCCGCAGGTGAACTCCAGCGGCTCGCCGCGATCGTAGGAGCTATCGAACTGCGTGCCGTCGTCGAGCGTGCCGCGATAATGGGTCTTGACCTTCTTGCCCTGGTTGGACATGGTAACCTCCGTGATAAGGGCGGCGCACAACGCAGGCCGCCGTGAACATATGGCGCTAACTATACCCTAGTCATACAATTCAATGACAGTTTGCAAAGAAACGCTGCAACCAGAGGAACCATGGCATATCCCGTATTTGACCTACACTGCGACACCGCCGACCGCATCGGCTGGGCCACACTCGATCTCGACCTGCGCTTTACCGCCGGCACCGACGGTTATTTCCCCGGCGACGAAACGCATCCGCAAGATTTCGACCTCATCGAGGGCAACGCCTGCGCCATCTCGCTCGCAAAGATTGGCAACACGCCGTGGGCGCAGTGCTTCGCCACGTTTGTCCCCGACGAGATTCCCACCGCCCACGCCGCGCGCTTCCAGGCGCAGATCATGGCGCACATGAGCGGCCAGGCCATGCTCAACCACGACCGCATGGTCAACGTGCGCAGCGCCGCTGACATTCGCCCTGCGCTCAAGGACGGCAAGGTTGCCTGCATCCACACCATCGAAAACGCCACGTTCTTTGCCGAGGACCCCGCGCTGATCGAGGTGCTCAAGAGCCTAGGCGTTCTCATGTCATCACTCAGCTGGAACGCGCAGGGACCGCTCGCAAGCGGCCACGACACCCACGCCGGCCTCACCGCCGCCGGCATCGAGGCGCTTACGCAGATGGAGCACGCCGGCATGGTACTCGACGTCTCCCACCTCAACGATGAGTGCTTTGACGAGGTTGTCGCCCACGCCACGCGCCCCTTCGTCGCCAGCCACTCCAACTCCCGTGCGGTTTGCGGCGTCAAACGCAACCTTACCGACGACCAGTTCCGCACCATTCGCGACATGGGTGGCATCGTCGGCCTCAACTACTGCAGCGAGTTCCTATCCAACGACGCAACCGACAAGACCGCCGCAGACGTCACCTTCGACCAGCTGGCGGCACATATCGAGCACTGGCTCGACCTGGGCGGCGAGGACGTCATCGCGCTCGGCGGCGACTGGGACGGCGCCACGGTGCCTGCTTTCCTCTCCGATGCCAGCATGATGCCCGAGTTCCAGAACATGCTTTCCAAGCATTTTGGCAAGACCGTGATGCAGAAGCTCTGTAGCGACAACGCGCTTGCCTTCTTTGAGCGTTATTAATTTCACATCCCTTGAGCGGGCCGGCATGCCGAACGGTCGACATGCCGGCCCGTCCCCAATCCAAAGGACCGCTTTTGACGCAGCAATTTACGATTTCTGTATCCCGACCGGATGGGACGCCCATCTCCGTCGTCGTTACCAAAAAGCGCGTCAAAAACTTCAACCTACGCGTCACATCAAGCGGTGAGGTCCACGCCAGCGCACCGCTCGGCGCCAGCCGCGAGCGCATCGAGGCATTTGTGAAGCGCAACAGCACCTGGATTGTCAGCCGACTTGCCCAGCGCGAGCAACGTCAGGCGGCGGCGCGAGAGCCACTCAGTCCCTCGTCCATCATTGCACTTTGGGGCAAGCCCATCACGGTACAGGACGCACTCGATCACAACTTTGCATCACCCGCGCCGCGGCCCAAGCAGGCCACCTTCGCAAGCTTTATGGGTACCGACGAATCGGACGAAGGCCCACAGGCCAAGCGGCGCGCAATCCTCGACGGCCTAACGTCCGACGAGCTCCAGACCCGCATCGACCAGCTCTATGCATCCGAGGTCACCACGGCGCTGCGCGATATGGAGCGCACATACGAAATCGCAATGGGTGTCGCCGTTTCCCGCGTTTCCGTACGCAGCATGAAAACGCGTTGGGGATCATGCACGCCCAAGACCGGAGCCGTTCGCATCGCACGAGAACTTGCCGCCTACCCCGTCGAATGCCTCGACATGGTTGTCGCCCACGAGCTCGTCCACCTGCTCGAGCCAAGCCACAATCATCGGTTTCACGCCCTGCTCGACATGTACTGCCCCAACAATAGAGTTCTGTCGCAGCGGCTCAAGCAGCCACCCCTCAACAAGCTCTAGCGTCGACTAGCGCACGCGCTCGATTTCGACGCCGCAGCTTGCCAGGGGAAGACCGACGGGCGCCCACGGCTTATCGAGCTTTATGCGCACACCAAGCAGCAAGGGATAACGACGCAACAGCATCTGGGCCACACCCTCGGCTGCCGCCTCGATGAGTTTAAACGTATGCTCGCGCAGATACCCATCGACATCGTGGCACACCGAGCCGTAGTCAATCGAGGCGTCCAGGTTATCGTGCTCCCCCGCTGCACGCAGGTCGGCATAGAGCACCAAGGACACGATGAACTTCTGGCCCAGCGCGTTCTCTTCGGGATACACGCCGTGGTTGGCAAAGACCTCGAGACCGTCGATAGTAATGCGGTCGGCATGGCGCAGGTCGTCATAGCTCACGTGGGGCACCGCCGTTGCGGTGGATATTTCGCCCCTTCCACGGCGGGCGAGCTCGGCGCCTTCAGTCCTGGTTGCATTCTCGGGCAGTTTCTTGTTGCTCATCGCGATCGTCTCCTTCGTTTAGAACCCCGACCGCGCAAACTAACTACACGCGAATCGACAGGTTCTTTTTATCATCGCTCCAGTTGCAAGCATTGCGCGCGGGGCATGCAAAGCAGGCGCGCGACGCTTTGTCGGCTGCGTAGAGCAGACGCTCAAGCGGTTGGCTGTTCACGCGCAGCTTTCGATGGCCCAGAATGGCCGTCTTAATGGCTGCGGCATCGGCCGGCTCAAACGCCACGTCATCGGGCATGCCGCCGAGAATCGCATCAGCGACGCGCTCGCTTGCAACATCATGGGATATACCCGATTCATACTGTTCATCTTTGCCGATATCGTGAAGAAGTGCCGTGGCGTAGATGACCTCGCGGTCAAACTCGAGCTCTTCCTCGAGATTCTTAATCCACATAATACGGGCGACATCCAGCAAGTGGTCAATACCGTGGCGGCAGAAGATGCGTCCCGATTCCAGCTGAGCAATGTTGCCCAGGTGGCGCCGGAACAGGCCGTTGGCACAGATGTAATCAATGCGAGGCATGGCACCAAAAGGCGTCAGGCCTGAAGCCATAAAACCGCGACGCGGCGTTCCCTCATCAGTATTCGATGCAAAGTCGTTGACGACCCTCATGGTTAGCGGCCCAGCATCCTAAAGAAACGCTCTTCGAGCGCGGGGTCGGTCTCAAAGACGCCGCGACGAGCGAGCGTCACGGTCTTGGTGCCGGGCTTTTGCACGCCGCGCATGGTCATGCACATATGCTCAGCTTCCATGAGCACAATCGCTCCCTGGGGAGCGAGATAATCCATGAGGGCGTCGGCAACCTGCGCACACAGCTGCTCCTGCAGCTGCAGACGACGGGCGTAGACCTCAACTGTGCGGGCAAGCTTAGAAAGCCCTGCGACACGGCCGTTGGGGATATAACCAATGGCGGCCTTGCCATAAAACGGCAGCAGATGATGTTCGCAAAGCGAGTAGAACGTAATGTCGCGCTCGATAACCAAATCGTTCGAAGCGACGGCAAAGGTTTTGGACAGGTGCTCCTCGGCACTCTGGTCCATACCGCCGGCGATCTCACCATACATACGGGCAACGCGCGCCGGGGTCTCCAGCAGGCCCTCACGAGTTGGGTCCTCGCCTATGCCCTCAAGCAACAGCTTAATGGCGGCCTCGACTTTTTCCTGATCGACCATCTGGGCCTCACTTTTCCGATTTTGCGTTCGCGCTATGGTACCACGCCCTCCGGCATCGGCCACAAGCTACATAGTATGGGTCGAATAGACCGGATCGTCCCGCCAAAGCTCCACGGCGTCGCAAAGCGCAACGTTCTCACGCTCGGCACGGGCACGCGTGGCGTTCATATCAATCACGCGCTGATTGCTCGAGCCTCTGAAGCGCAACGAGATATCGTACAAATCCTGAACGAACGGACCGTCCACCAACATATCGAGGCAGGTAAGGATACGGTCCGTGACCTCGGTATGGTGGCAACCGCCCGGCATAAGCTCCTCGAGCACATCGCCGGTAAAGCACCAAATGGTCTTGCCCGACCCCGATGGATAGGCCGCACGCACGCGTTCGATAAAGTCGACAAGCCCCGCTTGATTCTCAGGTTCCATAGGCTCGCCGCCCAAAATCGTCAGACCATCGATAAAGGGATGATCGAGACTCTCGATAATTTTGTCCTCGACGGCGCTATCGAACGGCTCGCCAGCGGCAAAGTCCCACGCGACAGAGTTAAAGCAATTCTTGCACCCACGACGGCACCCACTCACAAACAGAGAAGTACGAACGCCTTCTCCATCAGCAATGTCGAAATACTTTATGTTCGCGTAGTTCATAGGTAACTCTCCTGGGAGGCCGGGACATATCATCCCGTCCTCAAACATTCTCGGCCTTCGGCCTGCGAAACTGCGGGCGGGACGATATGTCCCGGCCTCATGCAAAGGGTAACTCAATGAACGAAGCGAACATCGAGCATAGGGTTCGAGGTCCAATAAAAACTGGGTTGCGGCTCAACCGCCATCGCAAGTAAATCGCAGCTGCAGCTCAAATTATTTCCGCTAAGAACTTCGAGGAGTGAGCAGACCGCGCGCTGCATCTCAGCTACGTTAACTTGGCTGAACCGAGAGGGCCGCTTGGGCTTTTGCTCGATATGAGTTCCGCACGCAAAGAAGGCCACTTAATGTGGCCTTCGTCTTGCGCAGGACTGTCCGAAATAGCGAGCAAATGCCCAAGCGGCCCTCTCGGTTCAGCCCCGGAGCGGTATTAGAGATGCAGCACGCGGTCGCGGATCTCCTCGGTTCGACCCTGGTTCCAGAACTGGGTACCGATGTAGCCGCACGTACGACGAGCGACGTTCATCTTCTCCTGGTCGCGGTTGCCGCAGTTGGGGCACTCCCACACCAGCTTGCCATCGTCCTCGACAATCTTGATCTCGCCATCGTAGCCGCACACCTGGCAGTAGTCGCTCTTGGTGTTGAGCTCGGCGTACATGATGTTGTCGTAGATGTACTGCATCACGCGAATGACAGCCTTGAGGTTGTCCTGCATGTTGGGAACCTCAACGTAGGAGATGGCGCCGCCCGGCGAAAGCTGCTGGAACATACCCTCGAACTTGAGCTTATCGAAAGCATCAATCTCCTCGGACACATGAACGTGATAGCTGTTAGTAATGTAGCCCTTGTCCGTCACGCCCGGGATAATGCCAAAACGGCGCTGCAGGCACTTGGCGAACTTGTAGGTCGTCGACTCCAACGGCGTGCCGTACAGCGAGAAGTCGATATCGCTTTCGGCCTTCCACTCGGCGCACTTGTCGTTCATGCGCTGCATGACGGCCATGGCAAACGGCGTGCCTTCCTTCTCGGTGTGGCTGTGGCCCGTCATGTACTTGACGCATTCATACAGGCCGGCATAGCCCAGGCTGATGGTGGAGTATCCGCCCACGAGCAGCTTGTCGATCGTCTCGCCCTTCTTCAGACGAGCGAGGGCGCCGTACTGCCACAGAATCGGTGCGGCGTCAGAAAGCGTACCCATCAGGCGCTCATGACGGCACAGCAGGGCACGGTGGCACAGCTCAAGGCGCTCATCGAAGATCTTCCAGAACTTGTCCATATCCTGGTGCGAGCTCAGTGCGACATCAGGCAGGTTGATGGTCACAACGCCCTGGTTAAAGCGACCATAGTACTTGGGCTTGTTCGGGTCGTAGTTCAGCGCGTTGGCAACATTGTTAAAGCCGTTGCCCGAACGGTCGGGCGTCAGGAAGCTGCGGCAACCCATGCAGGTGTAGCAGTCGCCGTTGCCGGCGGTCTCGCCCTTCGACAGCTTGAGCTCGCGCATCTTCTTCTCGGAGATGTAATCGGGCACCATGCGCTTGGCGGTGCACTTGGCAGCCAGCTGGGTCAGGTAGAAGTACGGGGAATCCTCGTGAACGTTATCGTCCTCGAGTACATAGATAAGCTTGGGGAATGCCGGGGTAATCCAAACGCCGGCCTCGTTCTTAACGCCCTCGTAGCGCTGGCGAAGCGTCTCCTCCACGATCATGGCAAGGTCGTGCTTCTCCTGGGGCGTACGGGCCTCGTTAAGATACATAAAGACCGTCACGAACGGCGCCTGGCCATTCGTGGTCATAAGGGTCACGACCTGATACTGAATCGTCTGGACGCCGCGACGGATCTCGTCACGCAAGCGGTCCTCAACAACCTCGCGGACCTTTTCGGGAGATGCGGAAACGCCGAGCTCCTCGAGCTCGCGGGCGACCTCGCCACGAATCTTTTGACGGCTCACCTCAACGAACGGGGCAAGATGGGTCAGCGAAATCGACTGGCCGCCGTACTGGGAGGAAGCAACCTGGGCTATAATCTGCGTCGCAATATTGCAGGCAGTCGAGAAGCTGTGCGGCTTCTCGATCAGTGTGCCCGAGATAACAGTGCCGTTCTGGAGCATGTCCTCCAGGTTCACCAGATCGCAGTTGTGCATATGCTGGGCAAAGTAATCCGAATCGTGGAAATGGATCAGGCCCTCATTATGGGCATCCACGATCTCCTGGGGCAGCAGCACGCGCTGGGTCAGGTCCTTGGAGATCTCGCCGGCCATATAGTCACGCTGAACGGAATTGACGGTCGGGTTCTTGTTGGAGTTCTCCTGCTTGACCTCTTCGTTATTGCACTCGATCAGCGACAGGATCTTGTCATCGGTCGTGTTCTTCTGGCGCTTCAGGCTCTGGACATAGCGATAGATGATGTAGTGGCGGGCAACCTCGTAGCAGTCGAGACGCATGATCTCGTCCTCGACCAAATCCTGGATCTCCTCGACCGAAACGGTGTGGCCCGCGTTCTCGCATGCCTCGGCGACGTTTTGCGCCGCATAAACCACCTGGCGGTCGGTTAGACGAGAGCTCTCCTCGACCTCCAAGTTGGCGGCGCGGATGGCATTGACAATCTTATCGATGTCAAAGACAACCTCGGTGCCGCTGCGCTTGATGATCTTCATCCTCTTGCCTCTTTCGCGTCGTAGCCTCATTGCGCTTCAGAGCCAAACGATGCCCGGCAGGGCTTGCCCCTGTCTTGCGGCGCCGTCGCGCAATCTGTGTTCTCGATAAACCATAAGTCCTCATGCGGACAATCCTCGCGGCCGATCAAGCGGCTCAAAGGCGTGTCCAAATGGGACGAATAAGGTCTTCGTTCTCTGTCCGCCATCTATCATACGACAAAGATGCATCTATATCCTGTATTCTTTTTTTAGGTCAAACACAACATATAGTGTTTCAGCAGGTCAAAGCAATTAGTCATTTTGCAGACGCATTATAAATGAGGGGTATTTGACAAGTCGGTAAAACGTTACCAACACGGCTACCTGCATGGCAGCTATAAAACCCCCTTAGTCAAGCCGCTGACAAATCCTACTAAAACCAAGCCACTCACGCCAAAAGAATCCAAAAGATTATGCTTGACCAACATGTTGCGGTCGCGATCGGCCAGAACGTATGCAATCTGCCGGCACCCCTACGGGGATGCGAAGACCATCGCGTACAAACCTTGGATCAATATTTGGTGGCTTATTTGGCGGCGTACTTGGTGACAAAAAACAGCCCAGAGGACATAGCCTCTGAGCTGTGAACATTTGGTGGGCGTTAGAAGATTTGAACTTCTGACCTCTTCCGTGTCAGGGAAGCGCTCTCCCCCTGAGCTAAACGCCCAAATGGAGCGGACAACGGGGCTCGAACCCGCGACCCCAACCTTGGCAAGGTTGTGCTCTACCAACTGAGCCATGTCCGCCTGCGAGGATTTAATATACGGGATGATCCACCCTAATGCAAGAACTATTTTCGAATAATTTGAAAAAAGTTCGAGCCCAGGCGATGGGTACGAAAAAGCCCGGCTACCGTAGTAGTCGGGCTGTTGTGCTTGGAGCGGACAACGGGGCGTCCGCGTATCCGCTTTCGCGGATCCGCACCGGCTTCGGCCGCCTGTCGGCGTCCTCGCCAGCTCGCTACAAACGCTCCGCGTTTGTCTAACGCTCGCTCCCTCTCGGGCTCGAGCCCAGGCGATGGGTACGAAAAAGCCCGGCTACCGTAGTAGCCGGGCTGTTGCGCTTGGAGCGGACAACGGGGCTCGAACCCGCGACCCCAACCTTGGCAAGGTTGTGCTCTACCAACTGAGCCATGTCCGCATATGTAAAACAAAACGGGCGCCGGAGCGCCCGGATGTTGCCTGGAGGCGAAGCCCGGATTCGAACCGGGGGTAAAGGCTTTGCAGGCCTCTGCCTTACCACTTGGCCACTTCGCCGAAAAAGGACCGCTTGAGACGGTCCGGAAATGCAATGGAGCGGACAACGGGGCTCGAACCCGCGACCCCAACCTTGGCAAGGTTGTGCTCTACCAACTGAGCCATGTCCGC
>JAXIYS010000011.1:0-12790 GCA_036304385.1 Collinsella sp.
GCTCTACAGTCCTGCGCAAGACGGAAAGCACATTAAGTGCTTTCCTTTGCGTGCGGAACTCGCGACAAACTTCATGCCCTCCGGTCCGCCCCGGGAGCCAGGTTAACTAATTCGGGCCCGGCATTCAGAAAAGTCAGTGCAGCAAAATGGCGATGCGGGTAGGGCGCACAAGAAAGGGGCACGTTGCTGAAACGTGCCCCTTAAGTTGCGGTGGAATATGGACTGTTTTTGGCTGTTGAGGTGTTATTTAGTCCGTATTTCACCGCAACTGAGGGGTGGGATGTGGGGTTAACGCTCGTAGATTAAGTTACCTGCCAGATAGGTTGCCTGAACTTTGGTGTCTTGGAGCTCTTGGGGGTCAATGGTGAGTGGGTTTTGGTCCAGGACTACCAGGTCGGCGTATTTGCCGGGCTCCAGGCTGCCGAGGTTTTGCTCGTCGCCCGCTGCGTACGCGCTGCCAAGCGTGTAGTTGCGCAGGGCCGTTGCCGCATCGATGCGCTCGCTGGGGAGCCAGCCGCCCTCGGGCCAGTGGCTGCGAGGGTCTTGGCGCGTAATAGCCGTGTAGAGCACGTTCATGCTGGTAACGGCCGTGATGGGGCTGTCGGTACCAAAAGCTTGGCGGATGCCGCGCCGCTTATAGGTCGCAAACGGCCACATGATGCGGCTGCGTTCCAGGCCCAGGTCGCGCTCCGGGCCACCCGGGTCGAGCGTGATGTGGCAAGGCTGGCTCGAGGCAATGACGTTGAGCTTGCGCAGACGATCGATGTCCTGAGGCAGCAGATTCTCCAAATGCTCAAGCGTATTATGACCGTGCTGGGGCAGGCCGTAGAGCTCTGCCGCCTCCTCAAAGATATCGAGTGCGGCATGGATGGCACCGTCGCCGATAACGTGGATGCGCACGGTGTGGCCGCGCTCGGCTGCCGCCAGAACCAACTTGCGCATGCGCTCGACAGGAACCGTCAGGCGCCCCTGGTCACCCGGGAAGCGCGGGTTAGTATAGGGCTCAGTGAGGTATGCGGTATGCTCGCTCGACACGCCGTCGAAGAACTGTTTAAATCCTGGCGCCGAGAGCAGCGCGTTGTTCGCGTAGCGGGTCTAGAGTTCTTCCAAGCGCGATTGGTCATCCAGCAGCGTGGGAAACAGATGGGCGCGGATGCCCAGCTTGCCGGCGGCCTGCAGCCTGTCGTAAACATCGTCGCGAATAAAGTCGCAGCCCGGCATGGGCATGAGCGACATATCGCAGATTGAGGTGATGCCCTGCTCGGCCATACGCTTCATCTGGTCGGCGTAAGCGCTCGCGATGCGATCCTCGCCCAGCCACTCAAGACAGCGCGGCAGCAGCTGCATGGCCGCAGCCTCGTGAGCGATGCCCGTGAGTTCGCCATTTGCATTCTTGTCGTAGCTGCCGCCCGCCGGCGGCTCGCTGTCACGCGTCACGCCGAGGGCTTCGAGTGCGCGGCTGTTGAGCCACAGGGTATGCCCGTCGCCCGAATACATAACACAGGGGCGATCGGGGAAGGCGGCGTCGAGGGAGGCCTTGGTAGGATGCTCGGGCGGATCCCAACGGTAGTCGCGCCAGCCCTGCGTTACAACCCAAGCGTCGTCAGGCAGGTCCTGGGAAAACTCGAGCGCGTGTTGTACCAGTGCCGCCTCTGACGTGCCCATATCCATGAGCATGTACGGCGAGGAACCGACCGAGGTATGGAAGAAGTGCAGGTGCGCATCATGGAAACCGGGGCAGATGAATTGCTCGCCGTAGTCGACCACCGGCGTGGCAGCAGGGGCGGCGGCAATCACGTCATCGGGCGCGCCGACTGCGACGATGCGATCACCCGCGATGGCGATCGCCAACTCGCGGGCGGCATCGATGCCGTCTTGGGCGGTAAAAACGTTCTTGGAGCGGATAATCCGATCGATATGTTGCATGGGCATCCCCATCTCTGGCAGGAAATTCAACACCCCCGAGTGTACTCCCCCACTCTTGTTACAAAACCCCAAGCGGCAAACGGCAACTTTACCAGCCCTAGCGGCAGGTGGCATACTGGAGAAAGCCTGTACGATTTTGCGATCGAGCCAGCAAGGAGCAAATCGACCATGACGAAGACCAAGGCACAGCAAATTATGGCGGCAACCGAGGTTCGCGCGGCAGACGACGTCACCGCGGCCATCCAGGATATCGCCGCCGAGTTTGAACCCTACATCATCAAGCAGCGCCGGCACTTCCATAAGCACCCGGAGCTGAGCCTTGCCGAGGAGCGCACGACTTCCGACATCGCCAACCAGCTCGACGCCATGAATATCCCCTACGAGCGTCCGCTCAAGACGGGCCTGGTGGCGACGCTTCGCGGTACCGCGCCGGATGCCTACCGCGAGGACGGCACGCCGCGCCGCCGTATCCTGCTGCGCGCCGATATCGACGCCCTGCCTGTCACCGAGCAGACCGGCGAGGAGTTCGCCAGCGTCAACGAGGGCTGCATGCACGCCTGCGGTCACGACTGCCATATCGCCATGATGCTCGGCACACTGCAGATTCTGCGCCACATGACCGATGACATCCACGGCGAGATTCGCATCGTTTTCCAGCCCAGCGAGGAAAACGGCCAGGGCGCCAAGCTCATGATCGGCACCGGCGTACTCGATGGCGTCGACGGCGCCTACGCCGCGCACATCTGGAGCGAGGTCGACGCCGGCACCGTAAGCTGCGAGCCCGGCCCGCGCATGGCAAACACCGACTGGTTCCGCATCGACGTCCGCGGCACCTCGTGCCATGGCGCCATGCCCCAGCGCGGCCACGACGCCGTTATGGTTGCCGCCGAAATCGTCAACGCCCTGCAGACCATCGTCTCGCGCGAGATTAGCCCCTACGAACCCGCCGTCATCACCGTCGGCGAGCTGCACGGCGGCACCGCGCGCAACGTTATCGCCGGCACGGCGTACCTCGCCGGCACGGTGCGCACCTATGGCGACAAGACGCATGAGGAGATGCCCGAGCTTATGCGCCGCATCGTGGAGCACACTGCAGCAGCACTAGGCGCCGAGGCCGAACTCACCGACTACACCATTGCCAACTACAAGGTCGAAAACGATGCCGCCTCGAGCGAACGCTGCCGCCAAGCTGTGCTCAAGTGCTTGGGCCCCGCGGGCGAGGGCCATTACCGCGGCACGCTTTCGGGCGAGGACTTCTCGGAGTATCTGCGCCGCGTACCGGGCGTGCTCGCCTTTGTCGGCGCGCGCAATCCCCAGATCGGCGCCACCTATGCCCAGCACTCCTGCTTCTATAAGATCGACGAGAGCGTGCTCGCCAAGGGCTCCATGGTAGCCGCTCAGTATGCCATCGACTTTTTGGCCGAGCCCACGCAAGAAGAGCTCGACGGCCCCACGATCGCCGCGGTTGCCGAGACCAATCCCGACCTGGCAGCCAAGCTGCGCTCTGCCAAGGCAACGGCCGCCGAGGCCCGCGACGCCATGCACGACGCCCGCACCGCCCGCCATGCCGCCATCAAGGGCATTCACGATGCCCGCGCCGCTGCTCGCCATGAGGAGAAGCGCGACGAGTAGCCGTCACGCCCACCCATAACAACCTAGCTAGAGCAAAGCGGGGGCGAACGTTATCTCAACGTTCGCCCCCGCTTATATGTCGACCGTTTTTCTAGCGCGTCCTCCGTCACGACAGGTAAGAGCGAAGGATGGTGAGCCAGCGTGGGGTTTCGAGGTGGATGATATCGGTGGGAACTCCGGCGGGAGCGTGGCCACCAAAGAGCAGGCCCGCGTCTGCCGGGTTGATAAGGCGCACGATCCATACGGCAACGACCAGCACGCACAGAACAACAACCGCAATGTCGATGCCGCGCTTTAGCTTGCTCGACGTCACCTCCTCGCGCACGAACGCGAGCACAAACGCAATCGGCACCACCCAAAACAGCGGATGGTAGGCAAAGGCCGCCGCAAAATCGAGGCGCAGTGCTGCCAGCCAGGCCCTCGTCATGCCACATCCCGGACAGGGAATGCCCGTCATCAGGCGAAACACGCAGCCAATATCGAGCAGGTAGAGTGCGAACCAGGCGACGAAGAGCACACCGATGCAAGAAAGGGCGCGGCGAATGAGTTCCGCCGCGCCCTTATGTCCCTGGGAGCTGTTCACGCCGCTCTTATCGTTAGGCACGAGCGCCAAGACGGACGTTGTAAGCCGTTGCCATGGCATTGGTATTCTTGATGATGATGTTCATGGCAAAGATGAGGCCAAGGCCGCACAGCAGCGCGCCGACGATCTGCCACATAAGAACGGTGGTACCGTTCTCCTGGAACATCAGGCCATAGCGAGGAGCATTAGCCTGCAGGCGGTTACCGATCTTGTAGTACCAGTAGAGTGCGTAGAAGCCGCAGGTCACGAACGACAGCAGGATAAATGCTGCCAGACCCGGCGTGGAATCGCCGTCGTCCTGGCACATGACATTGATGTCGCGAGCGAGGCAATAGAGGAAGTAATATGAATAGATGCCGCAGGTCACGATGGAAAGCAGGAGCCAGCCGATCACGCCACGGTCGGTTTTAATCGGAGTATAGCCCATCGGGGCAGGTGCAGGCTGCTGAGCATACTGCTGCTGAGGCTGAGGCTAAACTGCCTGAACCGGAGTGGGCTGAATCTGCGTGGGCTGCGGAGCAGGCTGGGGCTGAGGTGCAGGCTGCGGCGCGGGCTGCGGAGCAGGAGCAGCGGAAGCGGCACCGACGGCAGAACCGCAGACAGGGCAGAATTTGGCATCATCCGAAATGGGAGAACCACAAGTGGGACAGAACATAAGCCTCTCCTTTTCCTAAGGCGTTGCACGCCTTCAAACCTTACACGTCTATGTTCTCAACAATAGCCGCGACGTTGTTGCGCAACATTGGCCAATTTCCGAGAAATTTTACTGCAACCGTTTTCCCAGGCATTTTCTTGCTTTCGCAGTAGAAAAAGGCACCCCGGGCTCAGTTGCCCAGGGCGCCTCGACCGACTATTCGGTTTGATTGTTTTCGGCAGCAGGATTATCGCCCGGCTCATCCGCCGGCGTGGCAAGGGCATCCCAATCGGGCTCCGCAGGCGTCGCCTCGGGCGCCGGGGCAGGTGCCGGGGCAGGTGCGGGCGCGGGTGCCGGAGCAGGGGCAGGTGCTGGCGCGGGCGCGGGTGCCGGAGCAGGGGCAGGTGCGGGTGCCGGTGCAGGGGCTGCACCAGTGGCGGCCGTGGGATTGAATCCCGCAGGAGCAGGCTTCTTCTCACCCGGAAGCACAAACGTCAGAACATCGTCGGCATCCTCATCGGCCCACTCGCTGGCATAGCGCGCGGCCCAGTAGCCAACGGCGCGATAGTTGAGCATCTTGCCAAACACAGTCAGGAACACCGTGACAAAGGCAACGATCATCAAGAACAGGATGAGCGTAATGCCGCCGCCCTCGATGATTGCCTCAAGACCCGTGGGGCGATAGTAATAGCTATACATACCAAACGTAGCAATGGCGCCAAAGATGGCGGTGAAGATCCACGTGATGATGTGCGACACGATGCCCGTCAAAAACTCGGGAAGAATCGAGGCGCAGAATAGCTTGCCCAGGTTGGCCTTATAAGACTTCCAGACCTTCTCGAGCGAAAACGCGCTTTCCACGCGCCCCGCGACGGCAAAGTGCATCACGGCGGCATCACCAAACATCTTAAAGAAGATGCCCAGTACCACCGACACGATCATGGCAAAGACAAGCAGCCCCATCGAACCGATGAGGGCACCCTCAAGACCGCTCCAACCATTGAAATAATATGAACCGACGGCACCGATCACGACGCTCTCGATAGCCGAGAACACCACGCCAATCACCGGAATAATGGCCACGAACTCGAGCACACCGGTAATGACAGACGAGAAAATGCCCAGCCCAAAGGAGGTCGAGCGCAGCAGCGGACGCTCCATGCCGTTATCGTCCTTGAGCGACAGGTCGCGACCCCACTCGATAGCAAAGCCAGCGCCGCACACGCTTGCCACGTAAGCGAGCAAAAAGCCAATGGCCGCCGCGATGCCACCGATAACGGGGATAAACAGCACCAGCACCGAGACAACACAGATCAGCGCCGGCAAAAAGGCGATTTGGCATACGCGAACCAAGGCGCCGGGAACCTTAAGCATGTCGTTGAAGGCCTGAGCCATGCAACCCTTGGGCGCGTTCATAGCCGGCTGGGGCGCAACGAACGGCTGCGGCTGCGGCTGGGCAAACGGCTGACCCTGCGGCTGAGGTTGAGCTTGCGGAGCGGGACCGGCGGCCTTGACCTCGGTATTAGGGGCACCGCACACGCCGCAGAACTTGTCGTTATCGCCCATGGGGGCGCCACACTGCGAACAGAACATCGAAATCATCCCTTCGTATCTAGAGCGAATCACCTGGATCGCAAACGATGTCTTTGGCATCATTATCGCCCAATGTGGGGACAAATACCCCAAGATGACCGATTTGCAACGCAGCCGGTTAATTCAATGATTCGAAGCGCGCATCAGGGCTAGTTCGTGCCGCGGAAGCCCTTGCCCACGATCTCGGAGCTGTCAACGATCGTGATAAACGCATCCGGATCGATATCGCGGGTATAGCGGCGCAGTTGCACTGCCTCGCGACGGCTCAGCACGCTCATAATCACCGTGACGCACTTGCCCGAGAAGGCGCCGTAGCCACGGCTGATCGTTGCCGTGCGGTTGAGATGCTTGACAATAAACTCCTCGACTTTGCGCGGTTCGGCGCAAATAATCGTACAGACCTTACGAAGGTGAATGCTCTCGATGGCCTTATCGACCACGAGCGTCTTGGCAAACAGGCCAAGTACGCAGTACAGGCCGACACGCGGGCCATACAGGAAAGCCGCGATAGTCACGATGCCGATATCGACCAGCAGCAAGGCGCGTCCGATCTCGAGCGTCGTACGACGCTTGAGGATCATGGCAAGGATGTCGGTGCCGCCCGTCGAGGCGCCAATGTCAAAGACAATGGCACTGCCCAGCGCCGGCAAGATGACGGCAAAACACAGGTCGAGCCACATATCGCCCGTCATCGAAGCATCCGTCGGGATGAACAGCTCAAACAGCGAGACGTAGGCCGAAAGCGCAAACGAGGCAAAGACGCTCCAAAGGATTGCCTTGCGCTCCAAAAAGATAAAGCCCAGGATGACCAGGACCGCGTTGATAATCCACATAAAGACGCCGACGGGCAGAGTCGGGAACAGCGTGGAAAGAATGACCGACACACCCGAGGTGCCGCCGAAGGCAAAGTGATTGGGCGTTTTGAAAGCCACGATGGCAAAGGCCGTGAGGATCAGACCCAAATTGAGCTCGGCAAAAAAGCGCGGAAAGTCTGGCTCCTGGCTGCGCTTGCGGCCGGCGCGCTCGCCACGTTCGATATCCTCGCGACCGACAACGCGCTCCATCGGCACCACCGGAGGACGATGCACCTCCTCGGCGGCACGCGACGCCGCCTCTGCCGCAGCGGCTTCAATCGCCCATGCCTTGCTTTCGGTCTCGTGTTCGTCGGCCATTACGGCAACCCCTCGTTAACAATTTGGAAACAATGCGCCCATTAGGGTAACGCGGAACACGAAGATTGCAACCCTTAGTTAGACGAGCGGTATGACTAGATCGAGGCTATATAGAAAACGGTCGACCGCGCTTTTGCTTGCGCTGTCGACCGTTTGGCGTTTTCGCAGGTAAAACCTGCCAAAATAAACCTATCCCTTATTGGTAGGTTACTCGTGCTGGCTGGTGCGGTGCTCGTACTCCTCGGGGGTGATGACATCCTCGATGCGCAGGTTGACGCCTGCCACCTCAAGGCCGGTCATCGCGGCCAGACGCTCGGTGACGCGCGCCTTAACGTCGTCAAAGATCGCAGGCGCATAGGCACCGTACTCGATAATGACCGAGATGTTGACGACCACGCGGTTGTCGTCGGTGACCTCGACCGTCACGCCCTTGGTCAGGTTCTCGGCACCAAACTGTTCCTGCACAAAGTGCATAAGGTTACCCTTCATGCCCAGAACGTGCGGTACCTCGCGGGTGGCCATGGCGACGATCTTCTCGATCACGCCGTTGGAATAGGTCAGCGAGTCCTCGGACTCGTCCGCCTCTTCGTCCATCTCCTCGTTGTCCTCGTCCGCATCGGACTCGGCCTCGACGAGCGCCTCGTCCTCGAGCGTCACGTCCCCGGCATCGGCGACGGCCTCATTCGCCTCGAGCTCGGTATCGGCCACATCGACCTTCGTGTTAAAAGCCATGGTTCCTCCTTATGCCTGCCGCGGATGCGACAGTCGAATACGTATTAGCGGCCGCTAAACAGGCGGCCGAAGAAGTTGACGATACCGTTCTCCCCGTCGCGAATCTGGCCGATCACGGCGCCGATCAGCACAAAGAATGCGATGACGAGCGTGTCCCACAGGCCCAACGTAAGTACCAGCACAGCGAGGATAAAGCCTGCCACGGCGCCGAGCGTAGTGTTGGGATGGCGCACGGCATAGCTCCAGATAGCAGCGCCCGTACCTTTGATGAGACCCATGGCCTCGTCGAAGTCGTTGGCGGCGCTGTCGTGCTGCTCGCCGGCCTCGGGCTTGGCGTCGGCGGACTCGCCTGCCGGCGTAGCGTTCTGGTCGATCGTCAGGCGCGGCGTGCGGGCGGTCTTGTCTTGGTTGGTATCACTCACCGGAAACCTCCACGGTCTGGACGGTAGTCTTGGACGGCAAAAAACGGACGCGCGCGGTCGTGCCCGGCGTGCCGAGCATGGTGTCGCAGGCCTTCTCGATGCGCTGCTGCATCGCGGCTGCAAGGGAGGCCACATCCCGGTCGTCGAGCGCGATGGCTTCGACCTTAAAACGAACGCGCGACTCGTCGGAGCCTTGAACGCGCGCCTCGATATGCTCAACCATCACGCGATCATCGCACTCTGCCGCGGCACGGGCGCACGAGGAAAGCGCTGCGAGCGTGACCTCGATATTGCGCTCCCCCGCCGGATGCACGCAGGACGGCTCGCGACGCGCGAACATCAGGCGGAAAAAACCGATGAGCACGCCAAGCGCCACGATAGCGGCGCACACCGTAACGACGACGCGAGGCATGGTGTCACGCAACAGCAGCATAAAGCGATACGTATACGGTCCCCAGAACTGGCAGACAAGCGTACCCAGCGCCACGATGGAGGCGGCAAGATACACGATCGCTAGGGCTCGTTTGAGTACGCGCACGCGCGCTCCCTTCAGGTTTCGGTCCACAGAATGCAAAACGATTCGCATCATTATAAAAGAGCCGGGTCCGGTGCCATACGCACGCGAATCCGGCTCATCTATTCCACGAGGCTTGCATGCTCGCTTCATTATGCCCAGATATGCACGGCTTAACCCGTGCAGGCGCTACTCCTCCTCGAGGGCAGCGATGACCTCGTCGGTCATGTCCATGGTGCTGTAGACGTCCTGGACGTCGTCGAGCTCCTCGAGACGGTCGATAAGGCGCTGGACCTTCTTGGCGTCGGCGCCGGAGACCTCGGTCGGGGTAGTCGGGACCATGGTGGTCTCGGAACCCTTGACCTGGACGCCCTGCTCCTCGAGCGCCTTGGAGACAGCCATGACCTCGTTGGCAGTAGTCCAGACGATCCACTCCTCGCCGGCGTCCTCGTAGTCCTCGCCACCGGCCTCGGCGATGGCCATCATGAACTCATCCTCGTCACCGGCAGCACCGTTGGCGATCATGGTCTCCTTCTTGGCGTTCTCGTCCAGGATCTCCTTGGCGACGACGATCTGGCCCTTGCGCTCAAACTGGAAGGCGACGGAGCCGGAGGTGCCCAAGTTGCCACCAGCGTGGGAGAAGGCGGAACGGACATCAGCGGCGGTGCGGTTGCGGTTGTCGGTCAGGCAGTCGACGTAGACGGCGACACCGGCAGGACCGTAGCCCTCGTACACGATGTTCTCGTAGGCGGCGGCGTCAGCACCCGAACCGAAGGCCTTGTCGATAGCGGACTTGATCTTGTCCTTGGGCATGGACTGAGCCTTGGCCTTGGCAACGGCAGCGGCGAGGCTGGCGTTGTTCTCGGGCAGCGGGTCACCGCCGAGACGGGCAGCAACGGTGATGTTGCGGCTCAGCTTGGAGAAGAGGGCGGAACGCTTGGCGTCCTGCGCGCCCTTACGATGCTTGGTTGTGGCCCACTTAGAGTGTCCGGACATACGTGTCTCCTATCGGTTTCGACCTAAAGCCCAGCGCAGATGCTCGGGCAATATAAACAAACGTCGTTATGATATACCTACTGGCCTGCGAGATAAACCCCAAAATGAAGGCGTCGTGATGATGCCACCCTTTGGTGCAAAGCAACCTGACCCCAATGCACCAAATTAGGACCAGAGGAGGTCGCTGCGGGTGATGGTGGCGCCGATGGCAAAGGGCATGCAGGCGATGACCGGATACAGGTAGCGCATGTAGGTCGAGCCATTGCAGGGACCGATCAGGCACACGGCGAGCACGCCCAGCAGCGGCACCCAAATGGCCAGCCCGCGCCACGAATGACGACGTAGCAGATAGAGCACCACGGCGATCATGATCCACACATAGGTGGCCGAGCTCATGGTGAGCGAGATAAACGGGATGCGTTGTACTGCCACGCGATACAGGTTGATCAGGTGGTCGCACCAGCGCACGACCTTGCTATCGACCGGATGGAAGTCAAAGTACTTGAGGTTATCGGGCTTCGCCATAATCTCGGCACTGCGCGCCGTGCTGTAGACCCACGCATCGCGGGCGCTCGGATAAAAGTAGCCGTAGTAGTTATTGATGAGCGCCGAGATATAGCACTCGGGATCCTTTTTGAACATCTGGGCCCACACCTCAAAATAAGCCTTGATGTCCTCCTGCGAGGCGTACTCGTTAAAGCAATTTTTGACGGCGTCCGACTTATCCGGGTTGTAACGGCGCCCCAGATTCTCGTACTTGAGCACACGGTCGATCACGGCACGCTCTTCGTCGGTCACCAAGCCGTCGCAAGGAGCCTCCACGATGGTGCCGTCCTCCTTAACCGTGGGGTTGACGCCCGAGTTGAGGCCGTCGTGCTTTTGGACAAAACGAGCCGTCTGCTGGAACGGAATCGAGAGGATTTCGCGCTTGGAACCAGGCGTGATGTCGTGTGCCGGCATAAAGACCTTGGTGAAGTACATATTAGAGGCAAGGCAGAGCGCAAGCACCGCAAGAACTCCCACCCAGCGGAAACGCGGGGTGGCGCCCGAAGGCGCAGCACCAGCCTGCTTGGCTGCACGACGAGCCACATGCACGTCCCATGCGCAAAGCGCCGCCGCGATTACGCATGCCGCCAGGGGAAACACCAGGCCGCCGTTACGCAGAAACGTGGAGCCCATGGCGCCCAGAGCAAGCAGCAGCCAGTCGTGGCGCGCAAAGAGCACGGGGGCTTTCTCGCCCGTTCGCTCGACATTGGCATCACGACGGGGCAAGCCACATGCCACGAGCTTGACGGTCTGTACCAGCAGCACCAAGAACGCGTCGGCAAAGAGCACGTCTTTGGTGAGCAACGCCGCGTAGTTAGAGAACATCGGCATAAACACAAAGAACAGCAAGATCACGCCGCGGACCGGCAGGCTCACGCCCAGCTTGCGCAGCGACGAGATGGAATAGGCCATGCAGGCGGCCGTAATGACGAACTGAGCGCAGGTGTAGATGGCAAGACCTGCGTTGGCGCTGTTGAACAGTGAAAGCCCCAGCTGGACGCACGAACCGATGATAGCCGTGTGCACCACGGGATGATGTCCGTTGAGCAACACATTGGGATTGAGCAGACGCAGGTAGTCACTCGTGCCGTTGGGGTAGTTGAACCACTGGCGAATCTGCGCACCCGTATCTCCCATAAAAAGGCCGGGCAGCGAAGCGATGAGCGTGGGCGCCCAGGCGACCATAAGCACCAGGAAGGGCCCGGCAAAGGGATGGACCGAGAGCACGGCGTGAGCCACACGCCATACGCGGCCAAAGTGCGCTTCAGAAAACGGAATGCGCCGAGAGCTCAGCCAATCTAGACACTCAAAGGTAAGGTAGAAGGCAACGACCGCCAAGAGCATCCAGCCCACACCGCCTATCCAGGCGCAGATGATGCGGGCCTTGTCGCCGAGCACGATCTCGGCCGAATCGGTGAGGTCGTAGCTGCGGCCAAACACCATGCAGACGGCAAAGAACAGCGACGGAAGGATCACCGAGGGACGCCAAGCGTCGCCGCGGCCAAAGAATACGTAGCGAAACGGCAGCGTGAGCAGGCAGGCAAGCGCAAGCAGCATGACCGCGTCGGTATGGCCGGCAAACGAGAGGAGCACCTCGTAGCACACGTACAGCATGCCCGAGGCTTTGGGGTCAATCGCCAAGACCGCGTTGCTCGACACCGGGGCGGGATCGATGGAAAACGCCGTGGTCGCCAACAGCGCGAGCAAAAATGCGATGAGCGTCTGCTTGGCGGGGTAGCGCCTAAACCAGACGATGCGGGCAGCGTCGCGCGCAGCCGTTGTGGAGAGGTCGGAATCCTTCACAGTCCGAAAGCCTTTCTAGAAACCTATCAAACTCGGCAAGACCACCACAAAGGTGCCTGTCCCCTTTGTGGTGGTTTTAGGTCATGGTCGGTGCGAAAAACGAATAACCGTTCATACGCGATCTCCTTACTTATATATGCGTCGCGTTGCCGCCATTATAGCGACCGCCGCGAGCGACCACGCCGTCTGCAAAGCGCTATCTCAGCTGTAATAATCGGCGTTTACCCAGATAAAACC
>JAXIYS010000012.1:0-6070 GCA_036304385.1 Collinsella sp.
GGCGCGTCCTCGGACATGAAAGAACCCCCGCTGCGCACTACGTGCGGCGGGGGTTCTTTCGTCCTGCGGAGTGCGCCGGAAAGGAAGGTCGCCCTCGGGCCTGCGTTACCTCGGCGCTGCCGTTACGGGCAATATAGATCTGAATTAAAGATGGTGCGCGGCCTATTGACCGCGCTTTTGTTTTGGTTCGCGCCATGTGGGGGGTGGTGGCGACGTGCATTTTTGCGAGTATTCTGCAATCGAAGACCCCTGCATACCGGCCTCGGGCGAAAAATCGGGATTTCTCGATGTTTTCTACGAATGATGGGCGGGGTTATGGGCTGACAGCGTTTGATTTGTAGGGACATTCGCGGTCTTTGGCATTTATCGTGGCGCCCGAAACTCTTGGTTATGCTGAATACTCCCAAAAATGCACGGTGCTTAGAGGGGGACCTTCGCGACAAAGGAAACCGCCCCGTCGAAGTATGCATTCGACGAGGCGGTTTATGCATATACCCGATTAAGGATACGCTGCGGATCTGTTAGAACTTGACGGTCGGTGCCTGGCGGGCAGCTTCGGCGGCCTCGAAGCCCTGGCGCTCCTTAAACTGGAAGATGCCGGCAAAGATGACGGCCGGGAAGGTCTGGATGGCGTTGTTGTAGCTAAGCACGCAGTCGTTGTAGCTCTGGCGTGCGTAGCTCACCTTGTTCTCGGTGTCTTCGAGCGTGGCTTGGAGCTGCGTAAAGTTGGTGTTCGCCTTAAGATCGGGGTAAGCCTCGGCCACGGCGAAGAGCTGGCGCAGGGCGCCAGTCAGCACGTTGTCGGCTTCCATCTTGGCTTCGGGCGTGGTGGCGCTCACGGCGGCGTTGCGCGCGTTGACCACGGCTGCAAGCGTGTCCTGCTCGTGTTTGGCGTAGCCCTTGACGGTCTCGACCAGGTTAGGGATCAGGTCGTTGCGGCGCTGCAGCTGCGTGTCGATGTTCTGCCAGGCGTTATCGATGCGATTGCGCTTGGTGACCATGTTGTTGTAGATGCCGGCGATGGCGCAGACAATCACAACGACAACAACGATACCGATGATGACGGGAATCATGGTGTCTCCGTTTCGAATGGCCGCGGCGTCTTCCGCCGGCTGCCGTTGGTGTAACGCTACTAGTATACCCGCAACCTTTGGCGATACCGAACTTTCCGGTAAGCGTTATGTTTCCACCAAGGTGAGGCCATTCGCCAGGGGGCGGGCGATACAGGTGTAAGATATGCGACAGATTAGTGAGAGCTGTCTTTTCCTTGAGGAGGGCGATGCGTATGGACCTTCGCATCAAGAAAACCTATCGGGCCCTGTTCGAGGCCTTTACTGAGCTGCTCGAAGAGCATCGGTTTGAGGACGTGACGGTTGCCATGCTGTGTGACCGCGCTATGATTCGTCGGACGACGTTCTACAAGCATTTCCGCGACAAAAACGATTACTTTGCCTTCTACATCGATGAACTCATGTCGGGCCTGCCGCAAAAGCGGGCCGATGCGGATGGTGCGGAGGGCGCCGAGCACGTGCGCGCGCTTCGCCACGAAGTGTTCGCCGATGCCATGGATCTGATTCTGGCGCATGAGCAGCTCATGGATAACATTTTGGCGAGCAGTATGTCGGGTATGCTGACCAGCATGATTTGCGACCGCATCGCGCGCTCCATACGCGGGCGCGTGATGAGTGCGCTTGACGAGGACGCGCTCGCACCCGTATCGCTCGAGACGACGTCTGAGTTTGTCGCCGGCGGCATTATTCGGCTTTTCACGATATGGTGGGAGTCGGGTCACGACCTCGAGCGTCGACCCGAGATGGCTGACGTGGTCGATGCGCTGTTCGAGCGGACCATGACGCCGGTGAGTCACTAAGAGTGGCGGAGAGAGGGGGATTCGAACCCCCGGAACGCTCTCGCGCTCAACGGTTTTCAAGACCGCCGCATTCAACCGCTCTGCCATCTCTCCGTGAGTCGTAATGATAGCATCGTTTTGGATTTGCAACAGGGAAGGCGAACGATGACGGGCATCGAAATCGATGAGAAGTTCATGCGCGAGGCGCTGGCGGAGGCGCGCACCGCCGCTGCGGTGGGCGAGGTACCAATTGGTGCCGTGGTAGTGCGCGCGGGTGAGATCGTCGCGCGGGCGCATAATCGCCGCGAGCTCGACCAGGACCCTTCGGCGCATGCCGAGTTTGCGGCCCTATGCGCCGCCGCGCGGTCGCTCGGTCGTTGGCGCCTTTCCGATTGCACGGTCTACGTGACGCTCGAGCCCTGCTGCATGTGCGCGGGGCTTATGGTTAACGCGCGCGTGGGGCGCTGCGTGTACGGCGCGTCCGATGCTAAAGCGGGCGCTCTGGGGTCGCTGTATGACCTCAACGCCGATTTGCGCCTGAATCATCGGTTTAATGTGACCGCCGGCGTGCTGGCGGACGAGTGTCGTGAGGTGTTGAGCAGCTATTTTAGTGGGCTGCGTGGCACCGATGGTGCTGGCTGCGGTTGTGGGGCCGATCTTGAAGCACATGCCGCCCACGCCGAGGCGCTTGCGGGTGTTGGGGATCTCGCTGACGGGACGCTCGACTTTGGCCCCGTGCAGCGGCGGCCCCGTCGTGTGCTGTTGGCGATTGATTCCTTTAAGGGCAGCGTTTCGAGTGCACAGGCGGAGGCGGCGGTTGCCGAAGGCGTGCGCCGCGCGTGGCCCGATGCCCAGGTAAGCGCGCTGCCGCTGGCGGATGGCGGCGAGGGAACGCTCGACGCCATCGCCGCGCGCGGCGGTGAGGTCGTGGCATGTGAAGTCGCAGGCCCCTTGGGCGACCGCGTGTCTGCCCGGATGCTGGTGGACGGCGAGTGCGAATCTGCTGTTATTGAGATGGCCGAGGCGGCGGGTATTGGGTATTCGCCCTGCACGGAATCGGCGGCGCTTGCGGCCTCGACCTATGGCGTGGGCGAGCTCATGCTTCGCGCGGTCCGTGCTGGAGCAAAGACTATCTATATTGGTCTGGGCGGCAGCGCCACCAACGACGGTGGCGCCGGCATGCTGCAGGCGCTGGGCGCCCACCTTGTCGATGACCGTGGCAGCAATATCGCCCCCGGTCTCGCGGGCCTTGAACGCGTGGCGAGTGTCGATTTGGCACCGGCGATTCGGGCACTGAATGGCACGCATGTCGTGGTGCTTTCCGATGTCGAGAATCCGCTCGTGGGGCGTCGAGGCGCACTGGCGGTGTTTGGTGGGCAGAAGGGTTTGCCGGCGGGTGATGCCGAGGTACTGCGCGGGTACGACAGCTGGATGGTCGGCTACGGTCGCCTGCTCGATGCGGCGATTACCGGGGTGCAGGCTCAGAGGTTGTTGCGCGTGCCCGAGGGCGTGCGGACATTTGGCTCGGTGCTCGGTGTGCCCGGTGCCGGCGCCGCCGGCGGCCTGGGCGCCGCGCTGCTAGCGCTCGGTGCGGAGCTGCGCTCGGGCGTGGAGACGGTGCTTGATCTGATTGGGTTTGAGGAGCGCGTGCGCGATGCCGACCTGGTCATAACGGGCGAGGGCAATATGGACGAGCAATCCGCTGCCGGCAAGGCGCCGGTGGGCGTGGCCCGTCGTGCGAAGCGATATGGCAAGCCGGTGGTCGCCGTCGTTGGCGGTCGCGCTGACAACCTGGATGCGGTGTACGGGCAGGGCGTCGACTTGGTTTTGCCGGTCTGCCGCAGGCCCATGCCTCTTGACCAAGCGCTCGACCCCCAGGAAGCCACAACCAACCTCATCTGCGCCGGTGAAGCAGCCGCCCAAGCCTACGACCTTGGCCGTATCTAAAACCCATCCCCTCGATAAGTTGCGGTGAAATACGGAGTGTTTTTGCCTTTAAGGTGCCAATTCAGTCCGTATTCCACCGCAACTTCGAGAATGGCTATCCGAGGCTGGCCGCCTTGGGCCTTGGGTCGGACCGTCCGCCATGAAATGCGGCCATCTACTACGTTTAGCCGAGCACCTCTGACCATCCCGGAATATGCGAAAATAAAACCGCAGGTAGACGGCTTGCCGATTTTTGAAAAAGCCGGCTATGGTTGACCCCCGCGGCTTAAACGTAGTAGATAGGCCCCTTTTGTGGCACGGCAGCGGACCAGTCTTTTTGGGACGGGGCTTATTTGACCACCTGTCGATCTGATTGCCCAAGTAGTCAAAAAAAGTCAAAAAAGCCCCGTCCCAAATTAGCCACCTTGCCCCATCGGGCTGGAGCGGGTAAGATATACCGAGCGCCTAGCGCGTTCGATGGGTTCGGATGACGACATGTTCCGAATCTGGTCAGGTCCGGAAGGAAGCAGCCATAAGGAGCCTCTGTCGGGCATCCGGATCCATCGAGTGCGCAGGCGCTTTTTGGTGCCGCGGCTACCCGCGAGTGCCGGCAGGGCGCTTGGTGTCTCGCTGGTCCTCGGCTTCGCCTGCGGGATCGCTCGACTACCAAGCGCCCTGCCGGCACTCGCGGGTAGCCGACCAAAACCGCCTGAAGGGTCACATTTATCTGATAATTGAATCCCTGGCGTTATGTCGCTCGCTGACTGCGTCAAAACAGTGACGGTTTTTACCACCATCCAAGATTCTTCTGTAACGAGTTGCTTACGTATCTTCAGGGCTCTCCGTACTATCATGAATCAGATTGAAGAGAGATGATGATAGGGAGCGCCTATACATGATTGAGCTGCTCAGGCGTTTTGGTGGTAAGTTTCGCCGGTATATGGTGATTGGTCCTGCGTGCAAGTTGATCGAAGTAATCTTTGACCTGCTTACGCCGCTGGTGATTGCCCAGATGATTGATAGGGGCATCGGCGTGCACGATGTGAACGCTGTCGTCCACTACGGTATATTGCTTGCCGCCATGGCCGTGATCGGCATCTCGTTTACGCTCGTCTGCCAAAAGATGGCGGCGCTGACCTCGCAGGGCATGGGCACCGACATTCGCGGTGCGCTCTACCAGCACATCAACAAGCTGAGCTATGCTGAGCTCGATCGCTTTGGCACGCCGTCGCTCATCACGCGCATTACCAACGACGTCAACCAGGTGCAGCTCGCCGTGGCACTGGGCGTGCGTATGCTCATCCGCTGGCCTTTCCTGGCGGTGGGCTCCATGGTCGCGGCCCTTGCCATCGACCTTAAGCTCGGCATGATCTTTTTGATTTGCACGCCCGCTATCGGCCTGGTGTTTTGGTTTGTCATGGCGCGCTGCATCCCGTACTACAAGCAGCTGCAGGCAAAGCTCGATCGCATCGCGCTTATTTGCCGCGAGGGTCTTTCGGGCGCCCGCGTGGTCCGGGCGTTTGTGCGCGAGGGTCACGAGCGTGAGCGTTTTGCCCAGGCGGCCGATGGCCAGGCGTGTGTCGCAATTGCGGTGGGCAAGCTCTCGTCGATCCTTAACCCCGTAACGTTTCTGGTGATGAACCTGGGCGTGTGCGCCATCCTGTGGGTGGGCGGCATTCAGGTCAACGTGGGCGAGCTCACGCAGGGCCAGGTCATGGCGTTCGTCAACTACATGACGCAGACCCTGACCTCCATCGTGTATGTCGCCAACCTGGTCGTGGTCTTTACCAAGGCGAGCGCCAGTGCGTCGCGTCTCAACGAGGTGCTCAATTGCGTGCCGAGCATCACCGACGAGGGCAACCAGCCGGTCGCGCTGCCCAAGCCGGGCAATGTCGCTCCCGTTCCTGCGCTGAGCTTGAGCCATGCGAGCTTCTCGTTTGGCGCCGGCGCGGCCAATGCTGTCAACGATGTGACGCTGGAACTCCCACTGGGCAAGACGCTCGGCATTATTGGCGGTACGGGCAGTGGTAAGTCCACGCTCGTCTCGCTCATCCCGCGCCTGTACGACACGGGCGCCGGCAGCGTGTGCGTGATGGGTGCCGACGTGCGCGCTTGGCCGCTCGACCAGCTGCGCCATGTGGTTGCGACTGTTCCGCAGCGCGCGTCGCTCGTGAGCGGCACGATCCGCAGCAACCTAACCTGGCGCGACGAGTCGGCGGCCGACGAGGAGCTTTGGGCGGCGCTCGATATGGCGCAGGCCAGCGAGTTCGTGCGCAACAAGCCGCAGGGGCTCGA
>JAXIYS010000013.1:0-10558 GCA_036304385.1 Collinsella sp.
GGCGCGGACCTCGTCCTCCGTTGTCGGAAACGAGATGCTCGAGGCCTCGCCCGATGCGCGAGACTCATCGCGACCATACTCTTCGAACTCGTCGGTGAAGGGTTTGATGGTTGCAGACACGCGAACTCCCCCTTTAGCTAACTACAGTGTTTGCAGGGAGATGTTACCGCATCGTTTTGTCGACGTGTTCGAGACCGTCTCCATAATTGGCGATTTTTACGTTCGTGCAATTCGGCGAGCGGCAAGGTTTCCTCGGCAGACGATGCTTTTGACACATGTCGCTTTACCGCTAGCGACCACGCAATTGTCGCTCGAAAAAAGTTGAAGTAATTTTTACCATCTTTTACCTGCGGAGATGTCAATCCGTCAAGCATTTGGTCAGAAATTGGTCAAGTAGTGACTGATACGGTCGGCATCGACAGCCAAAACCAATGGAAGTTTTGGCCCCAGAAGCAGGGAGGTTCCCATGGCATATTACTGGCCCCAGTACGGCGTCGCCATCGAGGTCGACGACGATCCCTATCTCCTGCCTTTCGACGAAGAGGCGTTCCCCGATACGACGGTCTACCACGTCACCACCGATGTTATCTGCGACCCCGAGTCGTTCTCGGCGCTCGCCCACCACATCGCGCGTATCCACAACATCGAGCTCCCTCACGACTTCGACGAGCTCATCTACTCGCGCCGCCTGATGCTTCACATGCTCTTTGGAGCGGACCCGTCCACGTTCGCACGTGTCTACACCACCAAGGACGCCGCATGAGTGCGAAGAAGCCGCCCCGCC
The DNA here is from genome assembly GCA_036304385.1 of Collinsella sp. GTDB lineage: Bacteria > Actinomycetota > Coriobacteriia > Coriobacteriales > Coriobacteriaceae > Collinsella. Next base: position 785 of record JAXIYS010000013.1, read on the forward strand.
TTGCAGGGCTGGGGCGTCGCAAGAAACTCGTCGTTGTCTGCCTGGCTGTCGTCTGCGCCCTCATCGCCGTAGGGCTATACGCCTGGCAGTCGCAGCCCGTGCCCGAAGCGGGCGCCTCGGTCACGACGGCAGAGGGTAAATCGCGCCAAGAAATCCAGGATGAGCTCGACGCCATCGTCCGCGACAACATGATGACGATCTCGGTCGCGCCGGTCGCACAGTTGCAGGAAGGCGGCAAGCTGCGCGTCAACGTGCAAAACGTCAAAGACAACAAGTTTCCCCAGCGCTTCCGCGTGATTCAAAACGACGAGACCATCTATGAGTCCGGTGTGGTCGAAGCCGGCAAGACGGTTGAGACCTGCCCCGCCGGCGATATCCAAGAAGGCGAGGCATATATCGAGATTCAGGCACTCGATGCCAAGACCTACGACACCCACGGCAATCCGACGCGCGTCAAAGTGCGGGTGGCCCAGGCAGAAGGCTAGTGACCGACGCACTCGCAGGGGCAGCACCCTGTCCCCATTCGTCCAACCATCACGGAAACAGTCCGTGACGAGCAGAAAGGATCGATTATGAACACACCCATGAACCTGAGCGGAGCCAGGGCACTCGCCGTGGGCGCAGGGCTTACGCTCGCACTTGCAATGGGCGCCGCGCCAACGGCGGCCATGGCAGAGGTGCGCGTTGGAACCACCGATGTGACGGTGAAGGCCGACATTAGCAATGTTTCGTTTAAGGCGCCAACGGTCATCCCCTTTGCCGCCAAAGCCGACGGAACACTTGTAGGACCCTCCGACAAGACGATTACCATCGACAACCTCTCGGCATATGGCATCCACGTCACCAACATGAAGGTCACGGCCAAGAACGACTGGACAATCGTTGCAGACGCAAAGACGGGCTCGGCCCAGAACTCCATCGATTTTAAGGTTGGCCCCGATAAGGCAGAAAAGGATGCCAGCTCGGCGACTCAGACTACGGGCCTCGATCTTTCCAAAGAAGCAAACTTCGACATGAAGTACGAGGGCATTGCCGACGGAACGGACAAAATCAAGCTCAATGTGAGTGGCCACGTCGCCCGCGTCACGCGTGACATCTACCACGCCGGCGGTACGGGAGATCAAGTGGCAAGCATCACCTGGACGGTCGAGCCCGGTGCGCACGCCACGTCCTAAGGCGATTGCACTGGCCGCCATCGTCGGCATCTTGGCGTCCGCACCTGCCATGGCCTTTGCTCAACAAGAGCAAGCGCAGGCGGCCACAGAAGTGACCGTCGACCTTTCGGGCCTTAATCGCGGCAGCCGTCACGAGCCGCTCGCTCAGACGAGCGACACCCGGCAACTCATTGCGGTAGGCGTCGCCACGGCGGGAGCAGGACTGACGTGTCTTGGCCTGCACATCAAACGCAACCAATAGCCAAGCATAACCGGAGTACGCGGAATAGATAGGAGAACCATGGCACCCAAAAACCTTTTGCCCGTTGCCGCGCTCTGCAGCGCACTGGCGAGCGGTATGCCTCTCGCCGCTTGGGCGACGCCCGCCACGGCAAACTCCTTACCGCAAGCTCTGAACCCCGTGGCGAATTCGTCGGGTATCGTCGCCTGCCAGCGTTTTTCGCTCGCGCACGCCACGATCCGAACCTCGGGATGCCTTCGCCGCAATACGGTCGGCTCGATAGTCGTGGATATCAAGCGACCGGACAAGGAGAACGGCCCCCAGACAGGTTGTGCCATCTGCACATGGAAATCGGCTGCGGTCGACGCCGATGGCGACCCATGCGACCTAAAGCTGCGCATCAATATTGACTCGGTCGATGACTCGGCGAACGGAGCGAAGGTCGTCTTCGACAGCGCGGCCCATGATGAAGAAGAAGGGGGTGTATGCCTGGGCTGCGTTCCCTCGAATGTCGATGGCGCGCAGCCCATCATCTCCTTTACGGCATCGCTGCGACTGACCAAGGCGAACACCGAAGCCATCGCAACGGGAGATGCGCCTTTGCTGTTCTACGCTGGCGACGCGGATGACCAAGAAGCTCAAAGCAACAGGCAGAAGGGCTCGCTTACCCTCACGCGCGGATCAGAACCCGCCCCCATCAATATCGACACCCAGGAGCCGGACGTGCGGCGCATTCTCGCCGATCCGGCGCTGCTCCAAATGACATGGCACGGAGTGGGGTCCGTCGGGATTGCTGCTCCTATATCGAGCGATAATGACAAATCCCCCAAAGACGAGATCGCAGACGCACCGCCACATGTTGACGATGCAGACGATGCATCATCAGAAGGCAACGCTGCGGCCCCTCTCGAGAAGCCAGGCGACACCGCCACCGAACTAGGCGATCCCCAACCGAAAGACGGCCTGGAATTTGCCGCTCCCCCAGATGTCGACGAAGGCAACTGTTGCATGATGGTCGCGCTCGACCACACGGAAACCGTCGATGCCGCAAGCATTGAGCCAGTCGCTGCCAATGCGCCCCGCCGCAAAAATATCCTCATCGCATTCCCCAATACCGTCGAGCTCGTCTTTTTGCCTTCGGGTGAAGTCGTCGCGCCTACGGCACTTACAGCAGTGGGAGCAAGGAGCGCATCGAACGACATCCAAGCTATCTCGGCACTTGATGCCACGACGACCGCCAAGTTGCACCTTTATTCCGTTGCAGCAGACGGAACGCGAACCGAAGAATTCGATGGAACCAAGCTTTTGGTTCCTCGTCGCATCGGTATCCAAGAAGACGTCCCCTATCAAATGGAACTTGAAGGGTTCGATCGCGCACGAGATGCCGACATCATTGCCGCGGCCATCGAGTCCCCACAGCACCTCATGACGCTGCGCTTCGACTTTAGCCCCGTCCTATCCTAGACCGCTAACCGCCGCTTGACTCGGACACTGAGCGCTCCCCTTCCCGTTCTGTTACGATTGCCGCGTTGGCATCAATTACAGGAGGGTTCATGCCGGGTTTAGGAACGATCATCAACGTCGCGCTTTTAATCGCGGGCGGTCTGCTTGGCCTCATGGGCGGGCGCTTCATTACACCCCGCATCCAAGACACGCTCATGAAGGCGTCGGGGTTGTGCGTTCTGTTTATCGGCCTGGGCGGTACCATGCAAAAGATGCTCGTTATCGATGGAGAGACGTTGGCGACCACCGGCACCACCATGCTTATCGTCTCATTTGCCCTTGGTTCGCTCATCGGCGAGGCCATCAACCTGGAGGCCGCCATCGAGAACCTCGGCGAATGGCTCAAGCGCAAAACCGGCAGCGAGGGTGACAACGAGTTCACCAACGCCTTTGTCTCGACTTCGCTCACCGTGTGTATCGGCGCCATGGCCATCGTAGGATCGATTCAGGACGGTCTGCTCGGCGACTGGTCCACGCTTGCCCTGAAGGGCGCGCTGGACTGCATCATCGTCTGCACCATGACGGCCTCGCTTGGCCGCGGCTGCATCTTCTCGGCCCTGCCCGTTGCCGTATTCCAGGGCACAATCACGCTTTTTGCCGGCGCACTCTCCCCCATCATGACCACCGCAGCCCTCGACAGCCTTTCGCTTGTGGGCTCCATGCTCATCTTCTGTGTTGGTGTTAACCTTATTCGGCCTCAGACCTTCCGCACGGCCAACATGCTCCCCTCCGTCGTCGTGGCGGTCATCTACGCCCTCCTGTTCTAAACTATCTGCATAGTGCTATCTCGAACACCTGTTTGATGCTGTGCTATGATATGGGGTCACCGAAGCTGCGTTAGGAGAGGAGAAGCGGTGGCCGACCAGGACGTCAAGATGCTCATCGAGCGCATTATGGCCGAGGCCCGGACCCATCAGTCCGCCCGCTTCTCAAACGAAATCTATGCTGACGAGCCGATTCTCAAGACCGGTCGTCAGATGCAGAACTTCCTCCCCGACCAGTACCGCAAGATGCGCGAGATATCGCGCTGGCAAGATGATCCCAAAGGCGGCGCGGGGCGTTGGCTATCGGAAGCGGAGCTCTTTTACCGCCAAGGCCTGCTGATGGCCGACTTCGAGGATGATTGCCCCTACAACGGCACCTTTAAGTCGTACTTTCCCACCTACAATGCCATGAGCGATCGACAGTTGCGCGGGTACTTTACATGGCGCGCCCAAGTGCGCCGCGGCAATATCGAGGAGACATCGACCTCGTTTGCTTTTCTTTATCTTTACGAATTGATCTGCGGCATTGGCGTCGACAATCCGCGTGACGGCTATGACAAGATCAAGGCATTTTGGGATGCCTATCGCGCCTTTGAACCCGGCATCGACCGGTTCGCACGCGTGTGGCTGCAGGACTACGCCGTGTTCCACGAGCTCGACCCCAAGCTGCTTCGCGACTCTAAAACCGTCGCATTCGACAACGCCCTTATCGAGCTGCGCCGCGCAGCGCGAGACCTTGTACCCGCGCCGACGCCATCGGCCCTGCCCCCCAAGCGCCGCAAGACCTCCGAGCCCACGCTTCCCCTTCCGCCCGATGAGGCGCATGAGGAGCGGCTCATGGCTGCCATCGACGCACTCTCGACGTACAACTTGAATAACTCACGGCTCGATCGTTCCCACCATCGCGACCTGCGCCACGTGGCATGCGCCGTGTATGTCCGTATGGCGCGCTACTATGACACGCACCGAAAGACCGGCATCGTAGCGAGCTTGTTTGGGGAGGAGACGGCCATGCCCTACACCATGTTTGCCTCGGCCGTGTTCTTTGCGCCCGAGCGCCACGAGGACTGCGAATATCGCCTGGACCCCATTCACATCTACCGCTGCCAAAACGGCTTTTGGGAATGCATGCGCATCCACGGCAGCAGACAAAAAAGTAGCAAGCTCGGTGAGATGATGCGCGCTTGCGATCAGCGCCTGCGCTTGGCACTGGATCCCGGCCATCCCCTTAAGGAAGAAAAGGTTCCCAAATATCTGGCAAAGATTATCGATGACGAGATCACGGCATGGCTTTCATGGGATGCCGCGCATCAGCCCGTCAAGATCGATATCGACCTGAGCCAGCTGGGGCACATTCGGAGCGCCGCCGCACAAACGCGCGAGGCGCTTTTAATCGACGAGGAGCGCGAGGACGGCACGTTTGCGGATGCCGAGGTGGCAGTAGCCGAACGACGGAAAGCCGAGCCCGTGGCCGACACGATCGCCGAACCAGTCGCGACGGCCATGCAGCAGGACGAGGCTAGCGAGCCGACCATCTCCACCGAGCAGTTTGGCGTCGTAGCCCCGCTCCTCGCACCAGCGGCCACGCCCGCCGACGCTGCGCCCGCACTCGATCCCGCCGCAGACGCCTATCTTCGAGCACTCCTCGAGCAAAACGCAGCGCAGACGGCATCGGCCGTGGCACAGTCGGGCAAGAGTGAGGACATGCTCGTCGATAGCATCAACGAAGCGCTCTTTGACCTGGTGGGCGACACCGTTATTGAATTTGGCCCAGCAGGACCGCAAATTATCGAGGACTACGAAGCAGACGTGAGAGGATACCTAGACCATGAGTGATACCGCACCCGCAGCACCCCGCGTGCCCAAGCGCGTCGCCGCCGTCATTCTCAACTCGCTCAAGGGCGGCGTGGTCCCGCGCATCGGCCTTCCCTACATCACCGTGGGGCGAGAGGTCGAGATCCGTGCTCTGCTCACCGACCTGAGCCTCATCGCCGATGGCGGCGCAAGCTTCCGTTTCCTAGTCGGTCGCTACGGCGCCGGCAAGAGCTTTTTGCTCCAGACCATCCGAACGCATGCCATGGGCGAGGGCTTTGTGGTCGCCGATGCCGACCTTTCCCCTGAGCGCCGCCTACAGGGCGGCCAGGGCCAGGGCCTCGCCACCTATCGCGAGCTCATCCGCAACATATCGACCAAGACGCGCCCCGAGGGTGGCGCGCTCAACCTTATCCTGGATCGTTGGGTCGCCTCCTGTGCCGACGCCGATGAGTCTGCCGTCAATGCCCAACTGGCCCCGCTCGAGGAAATGGTCCACGGCTTCGACTTCGTCCGCATGCTCCGCCGCTACCGCACGGCAGTATCCGAGGGCGACGAAGAAGCTATGAGTCGCGTGACCAAATGGATTCGCGGCGAGTACCGCACCAAGAGTGAGGCACGCGCCGAGTTGGGCTCCTCGACCATCATCAGCGATGACGACTGGTACGACTACGTCAAGCTCATTGCGCGCTTTTTGGTCTGCAGCGGCTACAAGGGCATGCTGGTGCTCATCGACGAGCTCGTGAATCTATACAAGATTCCCAACGCCATCACACGCCAATACAACTACGAGAAGATCCTGACCATGTACAACGACACGCTCCAGGGCAAGGCGCAGTACCTGGGCATGATCATGGGCGGCACGCCAACCTCCATCGAAGACCGCCGCCGTGGCGTGTTCTCCTACGAGGCCCTGCGAAGTCGACTCGCTCAGGGCCGCTTTGCACGCGAGGACCTTAAGGACATGCTCGCGCCCATCATCCGCCTGCAGCCACTCACCTACGAGGAGTTGCTGGTGCTGATCGAAAAACTCATGCAGATCCATGCCGGATACTTTGGCTGGACGCCCACGCTTACCGAGAACGACTTGGTAGACTTTCTCAAGATTGAGTTTGGCCGCGTGGGAGCCGATACGCACTTGACGCCGCGTGAGGTCATCCGTGACTTTATCGAGCTGCTCGATATCCTGTGCCAGAACCCCGATGCAAACGTGGCTGAGTTGCTGCAAAGCGTCGGTGGCGACGCGCTGGCGCCGGCAGCCGCAACAGACGACACCGGCACCGCAGACGACGACCGCAACTTCGCCGAATTCACCATCTAACCTGCCAAAAAGGGACAGGTTTATTTTGGTAGGTTTTATCTGGGCAAACGCCGATGTCGCAAGATATCGAGCCGTTGCCCGTTGCGTTGATCGACCCGTTGATGAGAGGAGGTCCCATGAACGCTTTTGACCGATATGCCCCGTTTATCCAGGATTTCATTTACTCCCACGATTGGGAGAGTCTGCGCTCCATCCAGGTTGCGGCGGCAGATGCCATCTTCAACACGCAAGACAATGTGCTTCTGACGGCATCCACGGCATCTGGCAAAACTGAGGCGGCCTTCTTTCCCATCCTGACCGAGTTTTGGGAGAACCCGCCCGCGAGCGTGGGTGCCCTCTACATTGGCCCCCTCAAAGCACTCATCAACGACCAGTTCGTTCGCCTCAACGATCTGTGCGAAGAGGCCGATATCCCCGTCTGGCACTGGCACGGCGATGTCTCGCAGTCGCACAAGGCAAAGCTCATCAAAAAGCCGAGCGGCATCTTGCAGATTACGCCCGAGTCGCTCGAGGCGCTCTTAATCCATAAGCACATGGCAATCCCGCGCATGTTTTGCGACCTGCGCTATGTGGTCATCGACGAGGTCCATTCGCTCATGCGCGGCGACCGTGGTGGGCAGACGCTCTGCCTTATCGAGCGTCTTTCGCGCATGGCCGGCGTACAACCTCGTCGCATTGGCCTTTCCGCCACCATCGGCGACCCCGAGCGCACGGGTGCCTTCCTGTCGCAGGGGACGGGACGCGACTGCGTCATTCCCCGCTTTGAAGAACCGCGCCGCGTGTGGCGCATCTCCATGGAGCACTTCTATAACTCGGGTCCCCAGGCGCAGCAGCGGGGATTCACGAGCACAGGTCCGCAGGAAGCTGAGGTGCTCGCATGCGAGCGCATTGAGGCGGCACCACCCGCGGCACTGCCCGTCAGCACCCAAGACATGCGCCATAGTGGGCAACTCACACAGGAGGAGCGCCGTCAACGTCGCGAGCAGGCAAGGGGCAAGGCTGCCCCCAAGAACCGTCGCACTTCCTCGGCCCCCGAAGGGGAAGTAGACATCCCGCAGGCAACCGAACAGGCACTGCTCAACCCCACCGACACCGCACCCGACAACGCCGACCCCGGCATGGGCTACATCTTTGAACATACCCGCGGCCGCAAGTGCCTGGTCTTTGCCAACTCGCGCGAGGAGGCAGAGGCCGTGTGCTCCATGTTGCGCAGCTACTGTGAAAGCCGGCACGAGCCCGACCGTTTCCTCATCCATCACGGCAATCTTTCGGCATCGTTGCGTGAGACGGCAGAAGAGCTCATGCGCGACGAGGAACAGGCACAGACGACCGTCACCACCTCTACGCTGGAACTCGGCATCGATATCGGCCGTCTGGAGCGTGCGTTTCAGATCGATGCGCCGTTTACCGTCAGCTCCTTTTTGCAGCGAATGGGCCGCACGGGGCGCCGCGATCTTCCGCCCGAGATGTGGTTTGTCATGCGCGAGGAGGAACCCGAGCCGCGCACGATGATGCCCGAGACCATTCCGTGGAAGCTCCTGCAGGGCATCGCGCTCGTACAACTCTATCGCGAGGAAAAGTGGGTCGAGCCGCCCGAGCTCGATCGGCTCCCCTACAGCCTGCTCTATCACCAGACCATGTCGACGCTCGCCAGCACCGGCGAGCTCACACCGGCCGAGCTTGCTCAGCGTGTGCTCACGCTCAGCTATTTCCACCGCGTCTCGGCCGATGACTATCGCGTGTTGCTGCGCCACCTCATCAAGATCGACCATATCCAGGTCACCGAGGGCGGCGGACTCATCGTGGGTCTCGCGGGCGAGCGCATCATTAACAACTTTAAGTTCTACGCCGTGTTCCAGGAAAACGAGGAGTTCACCGTTCGCAGCGAGTCGGCCGAGTTGGGCACGATCGTCAATCCCCCACCGCCCGGTGAGCGCATCGCCATCGCGGGCAATTGCTGGATCGTCGAGGAAGTGGACTGGAAGCGTCATACCGTCTTTGCCACGCAGGTCAAGGGCCGCGTGCCGGCCTACTTTGGCGATTGCCCCGGTGACATCAATACACACGTACTCGAGCGCATGCGAAAGGCGCTCAACGAACACGCGGTATATCCGTACCTCATGGGCAACGCACGGGCACGCCTTGCACAGGCTCGTCATACCGCCGAGATTTCGGGCGCGGGAGCTAAACCGCTTATCAACCTGGGCGGCGACACCTGGGTACTCTTCCCCTGGCTGGGCAGCTACGCCTTTCTGACGCTCGAACGTATGCTCAAGATTAAATGCGCCGCGGAGCTTGGCCTTCGCGGACTCGACCCATCACGCCCGTACTTTATGCAGTTCAAGATGAAGGCCGACGAGGAGACGTTCTTTGAGGTGCTCGCCGCCGAGGCCGAGAAGGACTTTGATCCCATTGAGCTCGTCTATCCCGGCGAGGTGCCTTATTTTGATCGCTACGACGAGTACGTTCCCGAGGAGCTCGTGCGCAAAGGCTTCGCCGAAGGCGTGCTCGACATCGAGGGTATGAAGCAGCGCGTCCTCAGCTGGCGCGACCACGCCTAAGACCAGTCTTTTTTGGGACGGGGAGACTTACTTGTCGTGAAGGACGGTGCCGAGGAAGTCGGTGTCGAAGGGCACAGCTTCGGCAAAGACATAGTCACCGTCGCTGGCGATGAGCAGATAATTCTCCTCGCCGCCGAACTCTGCATCGCCACATGGGACCACCCAAGCATGGTCGAACACCTCAAGCGCCGTGGCGGCACAGTCGCGCAGGAACGTCACATCGCTCCCCTCGTTTGCACTCACGATATTGGCCACGTAGACGCCACCGGCATTCAGGCTGCCCCGCACTAGACGCAGCGCCTCAACGGTCGCCAGCTCGCGTACGGGCTCGGCACCGCCAAAGCAATCGCTCACGACCACGTCGTAGCGACGATGGCCCACACTCGTCACACCCAGATACGAGCGAGCCTCAGCGGTA
>JAXIYS010000014.1:0-5387 GCA_036304385.1 Collinsella sp.
ACGACTCCCTCTGGCTTATCGATACCGTGGAGAACCTCCTCGCCATCACACGCGTCGAGGACGGCACCATTCGCCTCAACTTAACATCCGAGCTTATCGACGAGGTCATCGAGGCCGCCCTCAGCCATGTCGCCCAAGCATCGCATGGACGCGCCGTCACCATCGAGCGCACTGACGACATCCTGCTGGTACGCATCGACGTCCATCTCATCATGCAGGTGCTTACGAATCTCATCATGAACGCCTTCAAATACACGCCCGAGGACTCGACTGTCACCATCGGCGCACGTCGCGAGGGTGCGTTCGTCGTGGTGGACGTCGCAGACGATGGGCCGGGCGTGGCAGACTGCGACAAGCCTCATATCTTTGAGCGCTTCTTCACCTCAAGCAATACGCAGCCCGTGGATTCGCGTCGAAGCATCGGCCTTGGGCTGTCGCTCTGCCGCTCCATCGTGGAGGCGCATGGCGGCGTCATCGAAGTTCGCGACAACCACCCCCATGGGGCCATCTTCCGTTTTACCCTGCCCGCCGAGGAGATCGAGATTCATGAATAATGCCGCTAAGCCACGCATCCTCCTGGTCGAAGATGACCTGACCGTTCAAAACCTCGTTTCGACCGCGCTTGACCTCCACGGCTATGTCGTGAGCAAGGTTTGCAACGGCCAGGCCGCCATCATGGATGCGGTGTCGCACGGCCCCAGCCTCATCATGCTCGACCTCGGCCTTCCCGACATTGACGGTATCGAGGTCATCACGAAGATCCGAAGCTGGTCGGCAGTCCCCATTATCGTCATTTCGGCGCGCACCGAAGATTCCGACAAGATTGCAGCACTTGACGCAGGGGCAGACGACTACCTCACCAAGCCCTTTTCTGTGGATGAGTTGCTCGCGCGCGTCCGTGCGAATTTGAGGCGCTCCTCGATGGCGTCGAACGAGTCGACAGAAGCAAGCACGTTCGACAACGGTCCGCTGCATATCGACTACGCCGCGGGATACGCGACGAAAGACGGACGCGAGCTCTCGCTTACCCCGACCGAGTACAAATTGCTCGTCCTTCTAGCGAAAAACGTCGACAAGGTGCTCACCCACACCTTCATCACCCGCGAGATATGGGGCACGAGCTGGGACAGCGATCTGGCGAGCCTGCGCGTGTTCATGCGCACCCTGCGCAAGAAGATCGAGGCAGACCCCTCTCACCCCAAGATGATTCAGACGCACATGGGTGTCGGGTACCGCATGCAGCGTCTCTAGCCCACCCCACAAAAGTGAAAAACGCCCCGCGAACGGATGCTCGCGAGGCGCTTAGATGTCTGGGCCTTACTTGATACCGCGGCCCAAGTCTTCGGCGATTTTGTCGACGCCTTTCAGCGCGGCGCACGTCTTTTTGTTGGAGCAATGCCCCGTGCAAACGCCACCCTGAGCGCAGTCGGCGCAGGTGCCCTTGCGGTAGATGCGCACGCATACCGCGACAAACGCAACGCCGATAACAGCCAGTACAACAATATCGATAGGTGCCATAGCAAGCCTCCTCTAGTTAACCACAACTTACTTTACCCCATCCTCCACCTACCAAAAAGGGACAGGTTTATTTTGGTCGGTTTTATCTGCGGAAACGCCACATCTCCCCCACCAAAAAGCCCGAGTGTCGCTGGGACACCCGGGCTCGTGAAAAGGGGCTAATCCTTATTCGGACTTAAGCGGAAACTGCGGCGGAAGCAGTGTTGGTCTCGTCCTCGTCGGTCCATGCATGTTTGGGCATGGGGCGGAAGATCTGGAAGAGCATCGCAACCAGCAGCACAATGGCCACAATCGTCCAGATACCAAATTGTCCAAGAACAAGCAAGTTGTAGAACTGGTTGATGAACAGGCCGATCACCCAAGCGAAGGCGCACTCGTAACCGATGGCGATCGCAGTCCACTTGCCGGAATCCATCTGGTTGCGGATGGTGCCAATGGCGGCAAAGCACGGAGCGCACAGCAGGTTGAAGGCGCCGAAGGCAACGCAAGCGCCCATGGTGGGGAACATGCCGGCAAACGCGGTCCACAGGCTCGGGTCGGTCTCGCCCGCGTCGGCGACGGACAGCAGCGAGCCGGCGGTGGCGACGACGTTCTCCTTGGCGACGAGGCCAGAGACAGTCAGCGCGGTGGCCTGCCAGGTGCTAAAGCCGAGCGGGGCGAAGATCCAAGCGACCAGGTTGCCCAGCATGGCAAGCACGGAGTAGTCCATAAACTCCTCGGGGATGCCGTCCATCGCAGGCAGGAAGCCAAAGGAACCGTTATAGCTACCAAAGTTGGAGAGGAACCAAACGACGACGGTGGACGCAAAGATGACCGTGCCGGCCTTCTTGATAAAGGCCCAGCAGCGCTCCCACACGTGCAGCGCCCAGGAACGGATCGCCGGGAAGTGGTAGGCAGGAAGCTCCATGACAAACGGGGTCGGACGGCCGGCGAAGAGCTTGGTCTTCTTGAGCATGAGGCCCGAGGCGATGACGGCAAAGACGCCCAGGAAGTAGAAAAGCGGGCTGATCCATGCGGCCGTGGTGGAAGAATCGCCAATGATGGAGCCCATGAGCAGGGCGATGATCGGCAGCTTGGCGCCGCAGGGGATGAACGTGGTGGTCATGACCGTCATGCGGCGGTCCTTCTCGTTCTCGATGGTCTTGGTGGCCATGACGCCGGGGACGCCGCAGCCTGAGGACACGAGCATGGGGATGAACGACTTACCGGACAGGCCAAAGCGGCGGAACACGCGGTCCATGATAAAGGCGACGCGGGCCATGTAGCCGCAGTCCTCCAGGAAGGACAGCATCACGAACAGCAGGAACATCTGCGGCACAAAGCCGAAGATGGCGCCCAGGCCGCCAACGATACCGTCGCAGACCAGCGAATCGACCAGGCCACCGTCCTCGGTGCCACCCGCCACGAGGGCGTCGTGCACCATGGTGGTGATACCCGGGACATAGGGGCCGTACTGTGCCGGGTCGACCGAGTCGGCGTCGTCACCCGCGGCCTCGACAGCCTCATCGTAAGCATCGCGGCCCTGACCGAGCACATACCAACCGTCGGTGCCAAAGAGCTGATCGTTGGTGAAGTCGGTCACCGTTCCGCCCAGGGTGGAAACGGCGATGTAGTACACGCAGAACATGATGACCACAAAGATCGGCAGGCCCAGGATACGGTTGGTAACCACACGGTCGATCTTCTCGGAGGTGCTCATCTTGGCCGGGGCCTTGGTGAGGCACTCGTCGATGATGTGTGCGATCACGCCGTAGCGCTCACCGGTGATGATGGACTCGGCGTCATCGTCGCAGTCCTGCTCGCACTGGGCGACCAGCTGCTCCACGCGAGCGGCCTTCTCCTTGGTGAGGTTGATGAGCTTGCAGGCGTCCGCGTCGCGCTCAAACAGTTTGACGGTGTAGTAGCGACGCTTGTTGGCGGGAACGCTCGCCGGAAGGTTGTTCTCGATGTGCGTCAGAACGTCCTCGATGGAGGAGTCGAACTTGTGCTCCGGCACCTGGCCCTTGGAGGCAGCGGACTTTTTGACCTGCTCGAACAGCTCCGTGATGCCCTTGTTCTTAAGGGCCGAGATCATCATGACCGGGCAGCCGAGCTTCTTGGAGAGCTTGTCCGTGTCGATCTTGTCGCCGTTCTTCTCGACCAAGTCGGCCATGTTGAGGGCGACGACCACGGGCAGGCCGGTCTCGATGACCTGAAGCGCCAGGTACAGGTTGCGCTCGAGGTTGGTGGCGTCGACAACCTGGACGACCACATCGGGCTCGCCGCTCATGAGGTAATCGCGCGAGCACTGCTCCTCGGGGCTGTAGGGGGAAAGCGAGTAGATGCCGGGGAGGTCCGTGATGGTAACGTTCTTGTCGCTTAGGAGCTTGGCCTCCTTTTTCTCAACCGTGACGCCGGGCCAGTTGCCAACGTAGCCGTTGGCGCCGGTGATCAGGTTGAAAAGCGTGGTCTTGCCGCAGTTGGGGTTACCCGCCAGCGCGACATGGATCTGAGAATCCGCCATTCAATCCTTCTTCCTTGTGTGCCTGCGCTGCTTTCTCCGCGCAGGCTGGATAATGTGCTTCAAAGTTGCTGCATTAAGTTAGAAATACCTAACTTTATCTGCAGAAATATACGCCGCGAGCCCTACTGGACCTCGACGACAGCCGCCTCCTCCTTGCGGATGGAAAGCTCGTAGCCGCGCACGTTGATCTCGACCGGATCACCGAGCGGTGCAACCTTCACGACCTTGAACGAAGTGCCCTTGATGAGCCCCAGGTCCATAAGGTGGCGGCGAAGCGCACCCTCACCGTGAAGCTTGACGATGGTGGAGCTCTCGCCCACCTTAACGTCACCCAACGTCTTCATCCTCTTGTCCCCCTTTCGGTTTTTATGAAATGCTGCAGACTAACCGACGGTCATGATGTGCATGGCAACCTTGGAATCGATGCCAAAGCGTGCGCCCAGCACCGTGACGATGATATTGGCGCCACTCGAGCTCACCACGTGGATTTCGTTGCCCTCGACAAAGCCGAGGTCCTTGAGGTGGTGTTTCATGTCCTCATTGCCCTTTACACGAGACACGCGCACGGTTTCGCCCGCTTTTACCATCGAAAGCGGTATGGCCGGCATCTGCGGTCCGCAAGACATGAGTTGCTCCTAACGTCAGTTCGTCCTCAACATCGACGTGATAAAAGTTAACCACGTCTATGTTCGCTTTAGTAAACTAGCACGTGGTTAACTTTTTGGAAAGGGTCTCTATTCAGTTTTCGAAAAAGTTTCCTATACGAAACAAAAAGGCGCGGCAAAGAGCTGTCCTTTGCCGCGTCCCGTCATGCTTAAAGCGAGAGGTTTCTAATCGACGTGACGCACGAGGCCTCATCCACGCCCGAAACGCGGAACACGATGTCCTCGCCACATTCGCCACAGAGTGCCATGAGCCCTATAACGTCGCGGCCATCGACATGACGATTGCCAATCGAAACCGACACGTCGCTACGATGCTTGGCGATAATGTCATAGAGCAGCGCAACCGGGCGGGCATGCAATCCCAACGGATCTTTAATCGTCTTTGTAAACTCGACCATGTCCCCTCCCACGACATCGCACATTCGGCCGGCAAAACCCAGCCACGTGGTAGATATTGTAGCGTTAGATGCTTGTCGAGAGCCCCTCTGAACACCTCGTGGTCAAAAAGTGGCAAATATGAGTACTGTCACCAATTTAGTAGCAGCAAAATCGAGAGCAAATTGCCTACTTTGAGCGATTCGAGGTGGCGCGCGCAGACGTGGTGTAAGAGTGTCCTGAGGTCCGTCGCTGCAAGCCCCGATGTTACTCCTTCTTGAGGCCGCGCTTCTCGACTATCTCGTCCACTATCTCCCTGGCGCGCC
>JAXIYS010000015.1:0-3785 GCA_036304385.1 Collinsella sp.
GCGACGAGGCCATGGTCGATTTCCGCCGCCTGGTCAAGGAGCTCGACCTCGAGATGAAACCGGTGGGCGTCGAGTACCTGTTTGGCGGCGAGAAGGCCGTGTTCTACTTTGCAGCTGAGGAGCGCGTCGATTTTCGCCAGCTCGTCAAGGACCTGTCCTCGACGCTGCACATTCGCGTCGATATGCGCCAGATCGGCGTGCGTGACGAGACCCGCCTGGTGGGCGGCTATGCCCAGTGCGGACAGGAGCTCTGCTGTACGCGCTTTGGCGGACAGTTTGAGCCCGTCTCGATTCGCATGGCAAAAGAGCAGGACCTGCCGCTCAACTCGTCCAAGATTAGCGGCGTCTGCGGCCGCCTGATGTGCTGCCTGCGCTACGAGTTCGAGGCGTACAAGGACTTTAAGAGCCGCGCGCCCAAAAAGAAGACGCTTATCGATACGCCGCTTGGCAAGGCGCGCATCCAGGAATATGACACGCCGCGTGAGCAGCTGGTGCTGCGCCTGGAGAACGGCAAAGTCTTTAAGGTCAACCTGGCCGACATGACCTGCTCTGAGGGCTGCAAAAAGAAGGCCGCCGAGCAGGGCTGCAACTGCCGCCCCGACTGCGTGACGCGCGATGTGCTCGAGCGTATCGAGTCGCCCGAGATGCGCCTGGCGCTTATGGAGCTCGACCGCGAGAACGGCGTCGACGTGGGCGATGGCCTGTCGAGCGCCGACCGTCTGGCGGGGACGACGATGCCCAAGCGCCGCCGTCGCGATGCGGACGCCGATACCCGTGCCGGTCAGAGCCAGGGCGAGGGTCGCGGCCGCGGTAAGGGTCGCGGCAAGGCCGAGGCACCCGAGGCTGAGGAGGCTGCCGGTGGACGTCGCCGCCGCAAGCGCTCGGGTTCGGGCGATGCCGGCGAGGCCGCTCCTGCAGGCAAGAACTCCCCCCGCGAGCGCGAGGCCCAGCAGCCTCAGCAGCAAAATCGCGGCGGTGGCATGAATCCCACGCGCCGTCGCCGTCGCCATTTGTCGAGCGAGGAGCGCGAGGACGCCTTCCGCGCCGCAGCCGCTCGCGAAGCCGGTGCCGCCCCCAAGGGTGGTTCGGGTTCCGATGCGCCTGCCGACAAGGGTGGCAAGCAGCGCAACGATGACGAGCGCACCCCGCGTCCGCGTCGTCGCCATTCCTCGGGCACGCAGCAAAAGCCCTCGGTGCCCTCTGTGGCCGATCAGGTTTCGGATGGCGAGGTCAAGGTCACGCGCCGTCGCCCCGGAGATGGCGGAGGCGCGGCCGCCAAGGCCGTGCGCGGCGCTGCTCGCGACGAACACGAGTCGCGTGAAGATCGTGGTGGCGAGGGTTCGGCCGACCAGGGTCAAAAGCGCCGTCGCCGTCGTCGTTCCCGCAGGCCGCGTCAAGATGGTGGCGAGGGCTCGACCCAAAACTCGTCCGCACCGCAACCGCCCACCGGCGAATAGCACCCGCAAACGGATTTAACCTGTCTGGCCCCAAACGCGTCGGGGTACCATAGCGCTGAATCAACGACCCTCCCTGCGACCGAGCGTAGGGAGGGTTGTGTCGTGAAGAGACATTTGAACGTGTTGGGATGCCTGCAAGGTGCCGGCATCCTACCGTTTGCGGACGAATTGCTACCGTTTGCCGAGCGGGCGGCGCACGAGGCGCTTGAGGCGTTGTCACCCACGCGATGTGCCGGCTGCGAGCGCGCCGGTGCGCTTATTTGCCAAGACTGCCTGGCCGCGCTCGCGCTCATCGACCCGCGGCATAGCTGCACTCGATGCGGCGCCCCGTTTGGAGACTTGCTGTGCACCGAGTGCTCGGTCGAGGGTACTTCCTCGGCGATGGCCGAAGCGCTCGACCGGTGCCTGGCATGTGCCGTTTACACGCATCCGCTGCCGCGGATCATTAAAGCGTACAAAGACGCGGGCGAGCGACGCCTGGCGCCGTATCTGGCAGAGCTGCTATACGACACCGCCTTACATGCCCAGGTCGCGGCGCCCGATCGCTATGGCGGTGTGTTGTCTGGCGCCGATGCAGTGGTGTTTGTGCCCGCGACGGCGGCGGCGTTTCGGCGACGCGGCTTCGACCATATGGAAGCCATCGCGCGCCCATTTTGCGAGCTGTCGGGTGTTCCGCTGCTCGACGCCCTTGTCAAGTACGGCCATGGCGACCAGCGTGAACTCGGTCGTGAAGAACGCCGTGAACGCGCCCGAGGCATGTACGAGACCGTTGAGGACGTGCGGGGCCGCCGCCTGCTGCTTATCGACGACGTTATCACCACGGGTGCGACGATGGCGGCGGCTTCGGCGGAACTCAAGCGCGCCGGTGCCGCGGCCGTTGATGGCCTCGCTATCGCACGCGTTTGGTAGGGGTGATTCGTGTGGCGGTAACAATCAAACAGCGCAACAAGCCGACAAAAGAGCAGCTAGCGGCTTCCGTGATCCTGACGGGCGCCTCGGCGTTGCGCATGATTCGAGCCGAGCGCCGGCGGATGGGCTACATCGGCTGGAAGGACCTCAATCCCGATGAAGAGCGCCGCGTGCTGTGTACGTCATCGCCTTCGACCGAGGATATCTATCTTCCCGACCTGGTGCGAATTGGAGCCAAAAGCGGCGAGGTGCAAGAAGATCTTTGCTTGCTGGTGGGATCTGCGGCGCAGCGCCGCCGCATGCCTGGCGTGGACTGGTCCGTGTGTTCCGGGTTGCCTGCCGGCGCGATTCTAGAGGTGGAATCGGGGGTGTGCAGCCTATCTCCCGAGGCCCTTTGTGTTGCCGTCGCCCGCGAGGTCGGCTGTATCCAGGCGTTTGCCCTGGCCCAGGAACTGTGTTCCAAGATTTCACTGAGTGATCGCGGGAAGTATCTGCCTCCCTACACCTCACCTGTTGCGAATAGACTTGCAAAGGACAAGGACCAACCGGCAGACGTGGGCTACTTTGAAGTCGAGCCGGTGCTGACGCCCGATCGCCTGGCAGATTACCTTGCGGCATGCAAGGGGAGTGCGGCCAAACAACTGCTACGCCTGTGTCCCTACCTGTCAGAAAACCTGCGCTCACCCATGGAGTGCATCATGCTTGCCATGTTTTCGCTTCCGTTTTCCTATGGCGGATTTGCCTGCGGTCCCTTTAAGACCGACTACAAGATCGAGTTCGATGACCGCGCGCAGGCAATCTCGGGGATGCCGCATGCAGTTTGCGATGCGTACCAGGAAACAGCCCGGTTTGACCTGGAATACAACGGTGAGCTGGGTCATTCCTCTCGAAGGGGACATGTCCATGATGAAAAACGCAACACGGGCTTGATTACTATGGGAATCGAGGTCGCGACGGTCAACAACGAAATGCTCTGCGACATGGAAGCGATGGAAGCGCTCGCATGGCGCATCCACCAGCGTATGCGAAAGCGGTACCGGAATCGTGTCGATGCCCGCAGGAAGAAGCAAGAGGCGTTGCTTAACACGCTGCGGGCGTGTTTTGGGCTTAAGCCGGTCTAATTCACGTCGAAAAAAAAGGGAGGGGTTAATCATATGCCCTGGCCAAAAAATGGCAAATATGAGTACTGTCACTAAATCAGTAACAGCAAAATCAAAGAATTTAGGACTCGGAGGCGGCGTAAAGAAAGAAGATAATAAACAAACGTAGAATAACTAAGCATCAGATTGGCGACACTAAGGGTGGCGCGCGCAGACGTGGTGTAAGAGTGTCCTGAGGTCCGTCGCTGCAAGCCCCGATGTTACTCCTTCTTGAGGCCGCGCTTCTCGACTATCTCGTCCACTATCTCCCTGGCGCGCC
>JAXIYS010000016.1:0-20159 GCA_036304385.1 Collinsella sp.
TCGATCCCCCTCGTCTCCACCCGAGCATTGAATGAGGCTCCAACGCAAGTTGGGGCCTTTTTTCATATAGGCACACAAGGTCAAAGGCGGCACCATGATCCTCCTGGTCGACAAGATCGAAAAAAGCTTCGGCGCGCGCGTCCTCTTTAGCGGCGCGTCCTTCCAGATCAACCCCGGCGAACGCTTTGCGCTCGTGGGCCCCAACGGCGCCGGCAAAACCACCATGCTCAAGATCATCATGGGCATCGACAGCCCCGACGCCGGCCAGGTTCAATACGCAAAGGACTGCCAGGTGGGCTACCTAGAGCAGGAAACCAACCTGGAGCAAAAGGACACCACCATCCTTGCCGAGGTCATGGCCGCCGCCAAGGAAATCCGCCGCATGGGTGAGCGCGCCAACGAGCTGCAGGCCCAGATTACCGAGCTCTCCGAGCAGGGCAAGGACGTCGACGCACTCCTTAACGAATACGGCCAGGTCCAGGACCGCTTTGAGCACCTGGGCGGCTACGAGCTCGAGAGCAACGCCCGCAAAATCCTGTCCGGCCTGGGCTTTAAAGTCACCGACTTTGAACGCCCATGCTCCGAGTTCTCCGGCGGCTGGCAGATGCGCATCGCGCTGGCCAAGCTTTTCCTGCGCCATCCCGATCTGCTGCTGCTGGACGAGCCCACCAACCACCTGGACCTCGAGAGCGTCCAGTGGCTGCGCGGCTTTATCGCGAACTACGACGGCGCCGTCCTCATCGTCAGCCACGACCGCGCCTTCATGGACGCCTGCGTCGACCACGTCGCCGCGCTCGAGAACCGCCGCGTAACCACCTACACCGGCAACTACAGCAGCTACCTCAAGCAGCGCGAGGACAACCTGGAGCAGATGCGCGCCAAGCGTGCTGCCCAGGAGCGCGATATCGCCCACATGCAGGTCTTCGTCGACAAGTTCCGCTACAAGCCCACCAAGGCCGCCCAGGCCCAGGAGCGCATCCGCAAGATCGAGCAGATCAAAAAGGAGCTCGTCATCCTGCCCGAGGGCCACAAGCACATCGACTTTAAGTTCCCCGATCCACCGCGCTCAGGTGACATGGTCGTGGGCCTGGAGGGCGTATCCAAATCCTACGGCGACAAGCACATCTACAGCGGCATCGACCTCAAGCTCTACCGCGGCGAGCACGTGGCGCTCGTCGGTCCCAACGGCGCCGGCAAGTCCACCCTCATGAAGATCATCGCCGGTCTGGAGCCGCCCACTACCGGCACGCGCGACCTGGGCACCAACGTGGGTGTGGCCTACTATGCCCAGCACGCGCTCGAAGGCATGACCGAGTCCAACACCGTCCTGCAAGAAATCGACATCGTCACGCCCAAGTGGACCGTGCCGCAGCAGCGCAGCCTGCTGGGCGCCTTCCTGTTTAGCGACAACGACGCAATCGAAAAGCAGGTCCGCGTCCTCTCCGGCGGCGAGAAGGCGCGCTTGGCCCTGGCCAAGATGCTCGTGGCCCCCGAGGCGCTCCTGTGCCTGGACGAGCCCACCAACCATCTGGACATTGACTCGGTGGACATGCTCGAGAACGCTCTGCAAAACTTCCCGGGCACCATCGTGCTGATCAGCCATGACGAGCACCTGGTGCGCGCCGTGGCCAACCGCGTGATCGATATCCGCGACGGCAAGGTCACGGTCTACGACGGCGACTACGACTACTACCTCTACAAGCGCGAGGACCTCGCAGCCCGTGCCGCCGCCGAGGCGTCCACGGAGAGTGCTCCCGCCGCGGCCAAGCCCTCCAAAGACAACGCCGCCCAGGCCGACACCCCCACTGCGGCGCCTAAGCCTGCCGAGGGCAAAAAGACCAAGGAGCAAAAGCGCGCCGAGGCCCAGGCCCGCGCTGCGCTCAACAAAAAGCTCAAGGGCGTGCGCAACCAGCTCAAGAAGATCGAGGCCGATCTCGACAAAAAGCGCGCCCGCTATGACGAGCTTATGGAATTGATGGCGAGCGAAGAGCTTTATGCCGATCAGGATAAGTTCAACGCCGCACTGGGGGAATATAACGGCCTTAAGCAAGAGCTGCCCAAGCTCGAGGACGAATGGCTCGAGCTTTCCACCCAGATCGAAGAGGAGACCGCGCGTGAACTCTCGTAAAGCCGCTGCCGTGGCGATGAGCATCATCGCCATTGTCTGTCGCATCTGCGGCATCTTTATGAGCGCGATGACCGTGCTGCTGTGCTTTAGCGGCCTCACTGCCAAGCTGCAGATCGTTGGCTTTGTCGTTGAGCTTTCGCGCGCGCTGCCGAGCTCCATTGCCGGGTACGGTGTCATCACGTCGCCCTTTGGCGGCGTGTTCCGCCTGGATTACGCCATCGTGGCCGTCATCCTGTTTGTGGCCGACTACCTGCTCACGCGCGCCTCGCGCCGCGTCCGCTAGGAGATCGCCATGTCCAGCAGCTACTTCATGAACCTGCTCGCGAGCGCCGTCGCCGTCATCGTCGGCATCGTGATCCACGAGAGCGCGCACGCCGCCGCGGCCTGGGCACTCGGCGACAAGACGGCCCGCTCGCGCGGCCGTGTCTCGCTCAACCCGCTCAACCATATCGACCCGTTTGGCACCATCATCCTGCCGCTGCTTATGCTCGCGGCCGGCGGCCCGGTGTTCGCCTTTGCCAAGCCGGTGCCCGTCTACCTCAACAACCTTAAGCACCCCAAGCGCGACGAGGTTCTGGTGAGCGCAGCCGGTCCCGCATCGAACATCGCGCTGGCATGCCTTGCGGCCGCTCTCATGCACGCAACGTACAGCAACCTCTATACCAGCATGTCCTTTGCCGTGGCGTCCCAAATCATGAACTTCGGCGCCACCTTTATCGTGGTCAACCTGTCGCTCGCGTTCTTTAACCTCATCCCGATCCCGCCGCTCGACGGCTCGTCGATCATCGTACCGTTCCTCAAGGGCAAGGCGCTCGCCAACTACTATCGCCTGCAGCAATACGCCATGCCGATCCTTATCATCGTGCTGTACTTGCTGCCCATGTGGACCGGCATCGACGTAATCGGCCGCTATTTCGACGTTACCGTGTATCCGCTGGCGGAGCAGCTGCTCAACTTCGCAATCGCCGGCATCTAGGGTAAACTTACAGGTCGACCGTGCAAAACGGTTGCAACATGCATCCAAACCGCGCCGCGAAGGCGCCGTCAAAGGAGGTCGAAAATGTCGTATCGCGTGTCGACGCAGGTCTACAGCGGACCGTTCGACCTGCTGCTGCAGCTGGTAACCCGCCAAAAAGTTGATATCGGCGCCATCTCGATCAGCGAGGTGGCCGAGCAATACCTTGCCGAGGCCGAGCGCATCGAGGCGCTGGACCTGGACGTGGCGAGCGATTTTTTGCTGGTCTCGGCCACCCTTTTGGACATCAAGGCCGCCTCGCTGGTCCCCCAGGAGACCCCCAGCAAATCCGTCGACGATGACGAAGATGACGAAGACCTCGAGGAGCTCAGCGCGCTTGACGGCGATGCCCTGCGCGAGGTCCTGATCCAGCGCCTGATCGCCTACAAGCAGTTTAAGGGTGCGGCGGCCGCTCTCGGTGCGCGCATGAAGGCCGAGAGCCGCATGCATCCGCGCGTTGCCGGCCCCGATCCCGAGTTTTTGGGCCTTATGCCCGACTACCTGGCCGGCATTACCCTGCGCGGCCTGGCCGTCATCTGCGCCGACCTGGACGGCAAGCGCCAGACCTTCCTGCTGGAGGCCGAGCACGTGGCACCGCATCGCGTACCGCTCGACCTGACGGTGGCCTCGGTCGATCGCTTTACCATGGCGCACCAAACCTGCACCTTCCGCGAGCTGCTGGACGGCGACGCCACCACCGAGCAGCTCGTCGTCACCTTCCTGGCTATGCTCGAGCTTGCCAAGCGCGGCTCGCTCACGCTGAGCCAGGACGAGATTTTTGGAACCATTCAAATCAACCGCGTCGAGGGCGCCGAGGCCTATGTGCCCGGCGAGGGCCCCGAGCTCACCGAATAGGAGCCGCAACCATGTCAACCCTTTCCACGCTGGAGGCAAACAGCCTCAAAGGCGCCCTCGAGGCGCTGCTGCTGGTGTCGAGCGACCCTGTGAGCGCACCCGCGCTGGCAGGTGCGCTGGATATCGCCCCGGGCGAGTGCGCGTCGCTTTTGGCCGAGCTCAAGGTTGAGTACGAGGAGGCCAACCGCGGTTTTCAGCTGCGCGAGGTCGCCGGTGGCTGGCGCCTGTTTACGCACCCCGCCTACCACGACGTGGTCGAAGCCTACGTGCTGAGCTGGGACACGCAAAAGCTGTCGCAGGCGGCCCTCGAGACCCTGGCCGTCATCGCCTACCACCAGCCCGTTACGCGCGAGGTGGTCAAGGGCATCCGCGGCGTCAACTCCGACGGCGTCATCGCGTCGCTCGTGGATAAGGGCCTGGTGCGAGAGCTCGGCCGCGACCCCGAGCGCGGTCAGGCCATCATCTACGGCACGACCAACGCCTTCTTGGAAAAGTTCGGCCTGCGCTCCACCCGCGACCTGCCCGATCTGGAGCAGTTTGCCCCCGACGAGCAGTCACGCCAGTTTATCCGCGAGCGCCTGAGCGGTCGCAGCATTCAGTCCACGCTCGAGGAGCAGGCCGAGGACCTGGACGAAGAGCGCGAACTGATCGACACCGATGTTGAGGACGCCGATGACGCAGAGCTTCTGCCCACCGGCGATACCTCGGAGGACATGCATGACGAGGATTAACGAAGCAGAGGAGACACGCATCGCAAGCGCCACGGACGCTACGGCGCCCACAGGTGACGCCCAGCCCGTCTACCCGCACACCATGCGCCTGCAGCGCTTTTTGGCGCGCGCGGGCGTGGCGAGCCGCCGCGGCTCGGAGGACCTGATGACCGCAGGCCGCGTGACCTTCAACGGCCAGGTCGCGACCGAACTGGGCACCAAGGTCGATGTGGACCGCGACCATATCGAGGTCGACGGCATGCCCGTCAAGCTCAACCAGGGTGCCGTGTACCTGATGCTCTACAAACCGACCGGCTACCTCACCACCATGAGCGACCCGCAGGAGCGTCCCTGTGTGGCGGACCTGGTTCCGCGCGACCGATTTCCGGGCCTCTTTCCGGTGGGCCGCCTGGACCGCGACACAACGGGCCTCTTGCTCTTTACCACCGACGGCGACCTGTCCCAGGACCTGCTGCACCCCAGCAAGCACGTCTACAAGACCTACCAGGCGCTCGTGGACGGTCACCTGACCGATCGCGACTTGGAACCGCTGCGTCGCGGCATCGAGCTCGATGACGGCCTGTGCCAACCGGCGATCTGTCGCGTCATTAACGCGCGCGAGGCCGAGGCCGTGGCCCCGCAAGGCGTCAAGCCCGGCACCACCGCCGTGGAGGTCATCATTCGCGAGGGCCGTAAAAACCAGGTTAAGCGCATGCTGAGCAAGATCCACCACCCGGTGATCCGCCTGCATCGCTGTAACTTTGCCGGCCTGGAGCTCAAGGACGTGGCCAAGGGCTCGTGGCGCGAGCTCACCGACCGCGAGGTGCAGATCCTCAAGGCCGGCGGCATCCCGCCTAAGCAGGCCAGCTCCAAGCGCGCCACCGCATCCGCGACTAACACCGCCAGCCGCACCCGCCACCACGGCAGCCACGGCTCCGCGCCCAAGCGCAACACCTATCGTGAACGCTACACGGGCTAGCCAGTCCGCCAGCAAGCAGCGTCCGCGTCCCATACCAACACGTCAACCACCGAAAGGAAGCATTGCATGATCGTCGCCATCGACGGCCCCGCCGGTTCCGGCAAGTCCACTATCGCCAAGGAGATCGCCCGCCAGCTCGGCTTTAACAAGCTCGACACGGGCGCCATGTATCGCGCTGTCACCTTCGCCGCGCTCGACCGCGGCATCGATCTGGACGACGAGGCGGCTATCGACGCCCTCGCCGAGCAGATCGAGATTCGCTTTACCAACGGCACTGGCGAGGACACGCGCCTGACCATCGACGGCCAGGACGCATCGGCTGCCATCCGCACCCCGCAGGTCGACGCCAACGTCTCCAAGGTCTCGGCCTACCCGGGCGTGCGCGCCGCCATGCTCATTCACCAGCGTCGCGCCGCCGAGGACCGCGACATTGTCGCCGAGGGTCGCGACATCGGCACCGTCGTATTCCCCAACGCGCAGGTTAAGGTCTTCCTGACCGCCGACCCGCGTGAGCGTGCCCGTCGCCGCGTGCTGCAGCGTCACCAAGATGACGCCCAGCCGCTCACCACCGAGCAGCTCGAGGCCGAGGTCGACGAGACCCTCGATGCCCTCAAGCAGCGCGACAAGCTCGACAGCAGCCGCGAGGTCGCGCCGCTAGTGCCCGCCGAGGACGCCGTACACGTAGACTCCACCGCCCACACCATCGACGAGGTTGTCTCGATAATCGAGGACCTCATCAACCAAAGGAGGTAGCCCATGCGCCTGTTTAAGCAGACGCCCGAGGATTACTACAACGCGCCGTACGCCGAGTTCCCGGCGCTCATCCGCGGCACTGTCGTCGTGGTCATGGGCATCCTGTGGGTCTTCTCCAAGCTCATGTGGCGCTGGAAGGTCGAGGACGCCGACCTATTGTTTGAGCGCCAGGAAGGCCGCGGCAGCGTAGTCATCTGCAACCACACCTCGATGGCCGAACTCTTGGCCGTGGAGACGGCGCTGTTCTTTGGCGGCCGCCGCATTCGCCCCATTTTTAAGTCCGAGTTTGCCAAGACCAAGATTGTGCGCTGGGCCTTTAGCCGAGTGGGTGGCATTCCCGTCGAGCGTGGCACCGCCGACATGAAGTGTCTGCGCGCTGCCCAGCATGCGCTGCAGCGCGGTGAGGACGTCCTGATCTTCCCCGAGGGCACGCGCATCCGCTCGCGCGAGATCAAGCCCGAGGTCCACGGCGGCTTTGCGCTCATCGCCCAGATGGGCAAGGCGCCCGTCAACCCGCTCGCCATCTGCGGCTGGTCCGACATCACACCCAAAGGTAAAAAGCTCATGCGCCCCAAAAAGTGCTGGATCCGTGCCGGCAAGGCCATCTCGCTATCCGACGCACCGGCCGAGCTCAAGCGCAATGAGCGCCTGGCATGGTTTGAGTCCGAGGCCATGAACCGCGTCTACGCCATGCGAGACGAGCTGTGCGACGAGCACCCGGGCAGGTTCTAGCCATGGGCGAGGAAGTCATGAATACCGCCGCGGCCGCCACTGAGGAGGTCGTCCCCACCATCGAAATCGCCGCCCACGCCGGCACTTGCTACGGCGTGCAGCGCGCGCTCGACATGGCGCTGGCGGCCGCCCCGCAGGCGGGGGAGAGCACTCAGGTCCACACCCTAGGTCCGCTCATCCATAACCCCATCGTGGTACGCGAGCTCGCCGAGGCAGGCGTTGGTCTGGCCGACACCTTGGACGACGCCGCCTCGGGCACCGTAATCATCCGCGCCCACGGCGTGGTGCCGCAGGTCATTGACGTCGCTCGTGAGCGCGGCCTTACCGTGGTCGACGCCACCTGCCCCTACGTCAAGAAGGTCCATGTGGCCGCCGAGCGCCTGGTGCGCGAGGGCTACCGTGTGATCGTCGTGGGCGAGCCGGGCCATCCCGAGGTCGAGGGCATTCTAGGCCACGCCGGCGATGACGCGCAGGTCGTGAGCTGCGCTGCCGATGCGGACGCGCTGTCGCTCAAAGGCAAGGTGGGCCTGGTTGTGCAGACCACCCAAACCGCGCAGAACCTGGCCGAGGTTGTGGCCTCCATCACCCCGCGCGTGCAGGAACTGCGCGTGATCAACACCATCTGCGCCGCGACGAGTGAGCGTCAACAGGCAGCCGCCACACTTGCCAACCGCTGCGACTGCATGGTCGTGGTGGGCGGCAAAAATTCGGGCAACACCCGTCGCCTGGCGCAAATCTGCGCCGACGTCTGCGAGCACACGCACCACATCGAGGAAGCTTCCGAGCTCGAGGCCGCATGGTTTGCCAGCGCGCGCCACATCGGCATCACCGCCGGTGCCTCCACCCCGCAAGAACACATCGAACGCGCCGTTGCGCGCATCAAGGAGCTTTGCCGCTAATCATGGACCAGACCGTACCCGCATACGCCGCCGAGGTGGCCGATTACGGGCGCAGCCGCGACCCCGAGCCGGGTGAGGGCGCGCTCGTTAAGAACGTGCGTCCCGAGTCGCCCGCATGGGATGTGGGTATCGAGCCGGGCATGCGCGTGCTCACGGTCAATGGCGAGAAGCTGACCGATATGATCGTATGGCTTTGGGAAGCAGACGACGACACCGTCGAGCTGGAGGTTTTCGACCCGCGCGACGGCACCGTCACCCCCGTCGAGCTTGACCGCTTTCCCGGCGAGGACTGGGGCCTAGAGTTCGATGGTCCCATCTTCGACGGCATGCGTACCTGTGTTAACGCCTGTGTGTTCTGCTTTATGACCATGCTGCCCAAGGGCGGCCGCTCCACGCTCTACATCCGCGACGACGATTACCGCCTGAGCTTTTTGCAGGGCAACTTTGTCACGCTCACGAATCTTTCCGACGAGGACGTGCAAAACGTTATCAATCGCAACATGAGTCCGATGAACGTGTCGGTCCATGCCGTAAGCCCCGATGTCCGCCGCCGCATGATGGGCCGCAACGCCCAGCGCGGCATGGACGTGCTCGAGGCCATCATGGCCGCCGGCATCGAGATTCACGCCCAGATCGTTTTGTGCCCCGGCATGAACGACGGCGAGGAACTGCTGAAGACCCTGCGCTTTTGCGAGGAGCACGAACAGATCACGAGCCTGGGCATCGTGCCGCTCGGCTTTACCAAGCATCAGAACCGCTTTACGTGGTCCTACAGCGACAAGCCTGAGCTGGCGCGCGAGACCATCGCCATGATCCGACCCTTCCAGGATCGCGCGTACGAGCGCTTTGGCCGCCACACGTTCCAGATGAGCGACGAGTTCTATCTGGACGCCGGTATCGAGCCGCCCGAGGCCGATTTTTACGACGGCTACCCTCAGTACTACGACGGCATCGGCATGATCCGCTCGTATCTGGACGAGACAGACGATGTCCTTGCCGCCGACGCCGAGCGCCTTGCCAGCGTTCGCAAGGCTATGACCGCCCGCGACCAGCGCCTGGTATGTCTTTCGGGCGCCAGCGCACGCGATACCGTCGCCCGCTTCGTGGAGTCTCCACAGGGCCTTTCCGGCACCGTCACGGCCATCAAGAACCGCTACTTTGGCGGCAACGTGGACGTGACCGGCCTAATCGTCGCGAGCGACATCCTGGAGCAGCTGCCGCAAGACCTGTCGGGGGTTATGCTCTTTGTGCCTAAGCTCATGTTCAACGCTGACGGCATGACGCTTGACGAGTATCATCGTGACGATTTACTCGCAAGCCTTACCAGTCGCGGCGCCGAGGTTCATGTGGTGTCGACCATGCCGCATGAGCTGCTCGATACCCTGGAGCACATCCTTGGCATTGTGCCTGCCGACTCTACTAATTCCACTGACCCTACCCATTAAAGGAGAGCAGATGAAACCTATCGTCGCCGTCGTCGGACGCCCCAACGTGGGCAAGTCCACGCTCGTTAACCGCCTGGCCCAGACCTCGGACGCCATTGTCCACGAGTCCCGCGGCGTAACGCGCGACCGCTCGTATCACACGGCCGATTGGAACGGCCGCGAGTTCACCATCGTCGACACAGGCGGCATCGAGCCGCTCAAGAGCGACGACGTCTTTGCCACGTCCATCCGCGACCAGGCACTCGCCGCCGCCGAGGAAGCCGCCGTCATCCTGTTTGTAGTCGACGGCCGCACCGGCGTCACCGAGGAGGACGAGTCGGTCGCCCGCATGCTCAAGCGCTGCGACAAGCCGGTCTTTCTGCTGGTGAACAAGCTCGATAACCCCGATCGTGAGAATGACAACATCTGGGAGTTCTGTTCGCTCGGCATCGGTGAGCCCACGCCGCTCTCGGCCCTTCACGGCCACGGCACGGGCGACCTGCTCGACGACATCGTGGCCCTGCTTCCGGAGGAAGAGGACGAGGTCGCCGACGAGTTCCCCGATGCGCTGAACGTCGCCATCATCGGCCGCCCCAACGCCGGTAAGTCGTCGCTGTTCAACCGCATCCTGGGTGCCGACCGCTCCATCGTGTCCAATATCGCCGGCACCACGCGCGACGCCATCGATACCGTCGTCGAGCGCAACGGCAAGCATTACCGCATGGTCGACACCGCGGGCATTCGCAAGAAGAGCACCGTATACGAGAACATCGAGTACTACTCCATGGTCCGCGGCCTGCGCGCCATCGATCGCGCCGACGTGGCGCTGCTTGTCGTCGACGCCTCCGTGGGCGTTACCGAGCAGGACCAGAAGGTCATGGGCCTCGCCATCGAACGCGGCTGCGCCATCGTCGTGCTGCTCAACAAGTGGGACCTGCTCGACGACGACCGCAAGCGCGAGGCCTGCATGGAGACCGTCGACCGCCGTCTGGGCGTCATGGCTCCCTGGGCCCAGTACCTGCGCATCTCTGCTCTGACCGGCCGCAGCATCGAAAAGATCTGGGGCATGGTCGATGCCGCCGAGAAGACGCGTTCGCAAAAGATCAGCACCTCGCGCCTTAACACATTCCTCACCGACCTGCGCGAGTTTGGCCACACCGTGGTGGACGGCAAGCGCCGCCTGCGCATGCACTACGTGACCCAGACGGGCGTCAACCCGCCGACGTTCACGTTCTTCGTCAACCACAGCGACCTGGTCAACGACACCTACCAGCGCTACGTGGAAAACCGCATGCGCTCGACCTTCGATTTTGCCGGTACGCCCATTCGACTCTTCTTTAGGAAGAAGGAGCAAAAGGATGCTTAATCCGATTCTGCTGACCGCCATCTGCGCCGTGGTTTCGTTCTTTATCGGAGCGATTCCGTTTGGCCTGATCCTGGGCCGCGTGTTCAACCACACGGACATTCGCAAGGCGGGCTCCGGCAACATCGGCACCACCAACGCCCTGCGTGTAGCCGGCCCCAAGGTCGCGGCGCTCACGCTACTGCTCGACTGCCTTAAGGGCGCTATCTGCGTCCTTATCGCCCGTCCGCTCATCGCGAGCGTGGGCTATGGCTTCCCTGTGAGCATCATGGCTCCCGGTGCCGCCGGCGACTGGATGCTCGGCGTCATTTGCCTGGCTGCCGTGTGGGGCCACATCTTCTCGCCCTACCTTAACTTCCACGGCGGTAAGGGTATCGCCGTGGGCCTGGGCGTGATTCTTGCCTGGTACTGGCCCATTGGCCTGTCGCTGCTGGGCATGTTTATCGTGGCCGTCGCCATCACCAAGTTTGTGTCGGTGGGCTCGCTCGCAGCTGCCATCGGACTTCCCATCGCTGCCTGCGCGGTCTTTCCGTACAGCAGCCTGGGCCTCAAGTTTTGCATGGCGATGATCGGCATCACCGTGGTGTGGGCCCATCGCTCAAATATCCAAAAGCTCATGGCCGGTAAGGAGTCCAAGCTCTCGTTCACCAAGCGCGTCACCGAACCCGACGATAAGTAGGAGAGAGTCATGAATGTTGCGCTGATTGGCTCCGGCTCCTGGGGAACCGCCGTTGCCGGCCTTGCCGCCGCGCGAGCCGAGCGCGTGACCATGTGGGCCCATAGCGAGCAGACGGCAGCTGGCATTAACGGCGAGCACCGTAATCCCCGCTATCTGGTGGACTACGTGCTACCGGAAAACGTTGTCGCCACGACGGACTTGGCCCAGGCGCTCGACGGCGCCGAGGCCATCATCTTTGCCGTGCCTTCGACGCACCTGCGTGGCGTCTGCCACCAGGCGGCGCCGTTCATCGCGGACGAGACGCCGGTTCTGTGCCTCACCAAGGGAATCGAGCCCGAGTCCGGCCTGCTCATGAGCGAGGTCATCGCCAGCGAGATCGGCAACGAGTCGCGCGTGGCGGCGCTTTCGGGCCCCAACCATGCCGAGGAAATCTGCCGCGGCGGGCTTTCGGCCGCCGTCATCGCCAGTGAAGACCAGCAGGTGGGGGAGACCTTTAAGGAGCTGTTGCTTTCCACGGCCTTCCGCATCTACCTGTCGCAGGACATGACGGGCGTCGAGGTCTGCGGCGCCATGAAAAACGTCATCGCTATCGTATGCGGCATCTCCGCCGGCTCGGGTGCGGGCGATAACACGCTCGCCCTCATCATGACGCGCGGTCTGGCCGAGACCAGCCGCCTGGTACACGCACGCGGCGGTCAAGCCATGACCTGCATGGGGCTTGCCGGCATGGGCGACCTTATCGCCACCTGCACTTCAGAGCATTCGCGCAACCGCACCTTTGGCTTCGAGTTTGCCCACGGCGTTTCGCTCGACGAGTACCAGGCGCGCACGCATATGGTGGTCGAGGGTGCCGTCGCGGCTCGCAGTGTCAGCGAACTCGCCCGTTCACTGGGCGTAGACATTCCGCTCACCTTTGCCGTGGAGCAAACGCTCTACAACGGTGTTACTTTGGATAGGGCGCTCGAGATTCTCACCGACCGCGTCCCCTCTCAAGAGTTCTACGGACTCGCCGACTAGCGCAGAAAGGCTACTACTATGGGTTCCATCAAAATCGCTCCATCCGTCCTTTCGGCCGACATGGCCAACCTCAAGGGCGAGCTCGACAAGATCGCCGGTGCCGACTACGTGCACTTCGACGTCATGGATGGTCACTTTACTGGCAACCTGACCTTTGGCGTCGATATCCTCAAGGCCGTCAAGCGCTCCAGCGATGTGCCGGTCGACGCGCACCTGATGGTGTCGAACCCCGACGAGACGGTCGATTGGTACGCAGACGCCGGTGCCGACATGATCACCGTGCACTACGAGGCTTCCACGCACCTGCACCGCACGCTCACCCATCTGCAGCAGCGCGGCGTCAAGGCCGGCGTGGTGCTCAACCCCGCCACCCCTGTGTGCGTACTCGAGAGCATCATCGACGTCGTCGATATGGTGCTGCTGATGAGCGTGAACCCTGGCTTTGGAGGCCAGAGCTTTATCCCCGGTACCATCGCCAAACTTCACGAGCTTACGGCCATGTGCGAGCGCCACGGCGTGTCGCCCCTGATCGAGGTCGATGGCGGTATCTCTTCCAAGAACATCGCCGAGGTCGTCAAGGCCGGCGCCAACGTGCTCGTAGCCGGCTCCGCCGTATTTAAGTCCGAAGATCCCGCCGCCGAGGTTGCACTGCTGCAGAAGCTGGGCAAAGAGGCCGCACAGGAGGCATAAACCCTTATGACCGCAGGTCAAAACCGCATACCCGTGAATCTTGACTATGCCGCCTCGACGCCCATGCGCGCCGAGGCGCTCCTTGCGCAGCGCGAGTACGACGACAGCGAGCTTGCCGGCGTCAACCCCAACTCGCTACATTCGCTCGGACGCAAGGCCGCCGCACGCCTGGAAGTTGCCCGTCGCGAGATCGCGCGCAGCTTTGGCGCACGCGTTCGCCCGTCCGAGATCATCCTTACCAACGGCGGCACCGAGGCCAACCAGCTGGCGCTGCTCGGTCTTGCCGAGGGCGATCGTCAGCGCGATCGCAAGCGCGATCGTGTAATCGTTTCGGCCATCGAGCACGATTCGATTCTGGACAACCTGCCGCTGCTTCGTGCCGCCGGCTTTACTGTCGACCTGGTGCAGCCCTGCCGCGCAGGCTACATTGAGCCTGCCACGCTTGTCGAGCTGCTCGGCGACGACGTGGCGCTCGTGAGCATTATGGTCGCCAACAACGAGACCGGCGTGGTGCAGCCCATCCGCGAGCTGGCCGCCGCCGCACATGCTGTCGGCGCCTTGTTTCATACCGATGCCATCCAGGGCTACTTGCATATTCCGCTTGATGTCACCGAGCTGGGCGTCGATGCCATGACCGTTGCCGCGCACAAGATCGGCGGCCCTGTGGCATCCGGCGCGCTCTACCTTAAGAACCGCACGCCGCTGCGTCCTCGCATCTTTGGCGGTGGACAGGAAGCCGGCCGTCGAGCCGGCACGCAGGATCTGCGTACGCAGCTGGCTTTTGCCGCTGCCGCTTCCGTATTGCTGCCGAATGTGGGCCGGGAGCGTGCGACACTACAGTCCCTGTCCGATAAGCTCTACGCCACGCTTACGGCCCATCCTCGCATTCACGCCACGATGGGCGACTACGCGCAGGCCGATCGTCTGCCGGGTATGGTTTCCATCTACGTCGACGGGATGGATTCCGAGGAGCTCATCATCAAGCTCGATGCCGCTGGCTTTGAGGTGTCGGCCGGATCGGCTTGCTCGAGCGGCAGCATGGACCCGAGCCACGTGCTCAGCGCTATGGGCATTGGTCGTGAACAGGCGCTGGGCGCACTGCGCATCTCATTCGATGATCGCGTGAACTCTGCCGACCTGGACGACTTTGCCCAGACACTGCTTTCGATCGTAGGTGCCGCATGATCGTCTCCGAGCTTGAACGTGCGCTGCTGGCGCGCTACCCCAAGGCGGACGCCGAGGGCTGGGATCATGTTGGGCTATCTGTGGGAGATCCCGCTGCCGAGATCCGCGGTGTTGCCTGCGCGCTCGACGCGACCGAGGCCAACGTGCGCCGCACTCTCGAGGCCGGCGTTAACGTGCTGCTGACGCATCATCCCATCTATATCAAGGCGCCCGAGGCCTTTTGTCCGGCCAATTCCGCGCATCCCCAGTGCAGCGCTGCGCTGTACGAGGCGGCTCGTTGCGGCGTGAGCATCATCTCGCTCCACACCAACCTGGACCGCTCGCACGAAGCGCGCGTTCGCCTGAGTGAGTTGCTGGGCGCTGAGCCCATGAGCTCGCTGGAGCATGTGGACGAGCCTGAGCTCACCGGTCTGGGCGCATTCGCAAACCTCCACGAGGCCTGCAACCTGCGCGATCTCGCCAACCGTGCTGCTACGGCCTATGGCAGCGACCCGCGCGTATGGGGCGAAGCCGAGCACCCGTGCCGCACCGTCGCCATTCTGGGCGGCTCCCTCGGCGATTTTGGTGAGCTTGCCATCGCCGCGGGCGCCGACGTTGTCGTGACGGGCGAAGCGGGCTACCACGTGGCTCAGGACCTTGCCTTGCGCGGGCTGCCGGTGATCTTGCTCGGCCACGACCGCTCCGAGGAGCCGTTCGTTGATATATTGATGAACTCTGCAGTTGACGCCGGGGTCGACCCCCGTCATACGATTAAAATACTGAACCCTTGCCAATGGTGGACTGTGACAAAAGGAGAGAACTTATGAGCGCCGGCGCTACGCTACTCAAGCTGCAACAGATCGATTTGGAGCTCGCCCGCAACAAGAGCGAACTTGCCAATATGCCGGAGCTCAAGGAGCTCGCTTCAAAGCGCAAAACCTATGTAAAGCTTAAGTCCGAGATGACCAAGCTATACGCCCAGCGCAAGGATCTTGACATTGAGCTCGACGACCTCAACACCACCGAGATCCAGACCAACAACGCCATCGAGGCTGCCAAGAAGCGTCACGTCGACGGTTCTGATTACCGCGAGGTGCAGGACCTGGAGAACGAGCTCGCCACCCTGGCAAAGCGTCTGGACAAGATCGCGCACACCCGCAAGGATGTCGTTGTCGCCCATAAGGAGGCGCTCGACCGCGAGACTCGCGCGCAGGCCATCATCGCCAAGTTCGAGGAGGGCGTAAAGGCCGATACCAAGGCCGCCCGCGCTAAGGCTACCGATCTGCAGGCTCAAATCGATGCCGCCACCAAGGAGCGCATCGCGCTTGCCGCCACGCTGCC
Organism: Collinsella sp.; assembly: GCA_036304385.1. Taxonomy (GTDB): domain Bacteria; phylum Actinomycetota; class Coriobacteriia; order Coriobacteriales; family Coriobacteriaceae; genus Collinsella. Next base: position 15,750 of record JAXIYS010000016.1, read on the forward strand.
GACCGACGTGCTCACCGATTACGAGCGTCTGCTCAAGCAGTTCCGCGGCCTGGCCGTCGAGACCATCAAGGGCAACATCCCCACGGTCTGCCACACCGCGCTGCAGGCGTCGTCCATGAGCGACCTCAACCACGACGGTAGCGAGATTACGCACTGCCCGTACTGCCACCGCCTGCTCGTGCTCCCCAGCAAGGAAGCCTAACGATGACGGCGGCACCCAACAATTCAATGCAACTTGAGGGAAAAACGATCCTGCTGGGCATTACCGGCGGGATCGCCGCCTATAAGTCGTGCAATATCGTGCGCCTGCTGCAAAAGCGCGGCGCACGCGTCAAGGTCGTTATGAGCGAGCATGCCACGGAGTTTGTGGGCCCGCTCACCTTCCGTGCGCTCACCAACGAGCCGGTCGCCGTGGGCCTGTTCGACGATCCCTCCGACCCCATCCACCACATTTCGCTTGCGCAGGAGCCCGACCTGGTGGCCGTGGCGCCTGCAACGGCCAATATCATCGCTAAGATGGCCAACGGTATTGCCGATGACCTCATCTCCACGACGCTGCTCGCCACGCCGCGAACCATTGTGATCGCGCCTGCCATGAACAATGGCATGTGGAAGGCGCCGGCAACCCAGGCCAACATGGCCACGCTGCGCGAGCGCGGCGTTCACGTGGTAGGACCCGGCAGCGGCTACCTTGCCTGCGGCGACGTCGACACGGGACGCATGAGCGAGCCCGAGGACATCGTCGAAGCCATCTGCGAGGTGCTCAATCCCGTGTCGCAAGACCTGGCGGGCAAGCGTATCGTCATCACTGCCGGCCCCACGCATGAGCCAATCGATCCGGTGCGCTTTATCGGCAACCGGTCGTCGGGAAAGATGGGCATCGCCCTGGCGGGGGAGGCCGCTCGCCGCGGTGCCGAGGTCACGCTCGTGCTGGGGCCGACGTCACTCGACGTGGGTCGCGGCGTGGAGTGCGTGCGCGTGCAGACCGCCGCAGAGATGCTGCAGGCGGCGTTAAACGCCTTCCAGACGGCCGATGCGGCCATTTGCGCAGCGGCTGTCGCCGACTACACCCCCGTATCCCCCGCGGACCACAAGCTCAAAAAGGCCAACGAACGCCTCGATCGCATCGAGCTCGTCGAGACCGTTGATATTTTGGCTGAGCTCTCGCGCCAGAAGGGCGAGCGCCGTGTGATCGGATTTGCAGCCGAGACCGATAACGTCGTGGAGTACGCTGAGCGCAAACTTGTCCGCAAGGGTTGTGATGCCATTATCGCCAACGATGTCTCGCGCGCCGATTCGGGCTTTGGAACCGATACCAACAAGGCTTGGATCGTGAGCACAGCGGGTACGCAAGAACTTCCCGTGCTAACAAAACCCCAGCTCGCAGATACAATTTTAGACTTGCTCAAAAATAATTAAAAAAGTTCTTGCACAAGTCCAAAGTTTCGGGTTAATATACTCCCTGTTGCGAGCGAGAGCAGAGCAACAAACAAAAGCTTCGGGACGTGGCGCAGCTTGGTAGCGCACTTGACTGGGGGTCAAGGGGTCGCTGGTTCGAATCCAGTCGTCCCGACCAGAAGTTTGCAGGTCAGGCACCTAGTGCCTGACCTTTTTTGTTTTAAGCAATTGCTTAATTTTGATTAATCAACAGGGTGCCAAAAATCACCCTGCGCGATAATCGCCTTTTGCGGCTACTTGCGCGTTTTGCACACGCTTGGGCCGATTTATTAACGCGATATGAATCTACATACGCGTAGCTGGTATACAGTCGAGTATAGACTGTATTTATCGCGGCGATTTACACAGATATAGCGACTGTAACGAACAAGCGTGTCGCTGTATTTATTCCAGTAGCTCACTTGACCGGTGGACAAGTGAGCGATTGCAACGATATGCCAACCAGGATGGGCTCCATACGAGGACGCCGCAGGGGTAATGGCGGGGGAGTGCAGCAGGCGCTCTGAGAGCCGCTGTATGACCCCATGTCTCCTTAACTCGATAATTTGTGTTTCAAGCCACGAATCGGTCGAGCAATTGCCGAAAGAAAGGCCCATGCAGGATTGCACGGGCATTACATCAGATCAAATTTGAGCTAGAAGCACCAAACGGGGCAGACGCAATACGAGTACCCCGCGTAGTCGGCGTACGTCGGGTCGCCGCTGCTGTCGACATTGAGGAAGTAGTAGGAGTTGCTCGGATTCACCGAGCGCTCCCACCAACTGCTGCCAATCTTCAGACAGGCATTAACAGAATAGTTCTCCGTCACCTTGCCTTTGAAGGCCTCGTACTGGGTGCCCTCGGAGGAAGTCCAGGGATAGGATGCCCAATAGGAGGTGGGGGGCGATCTCAGAGTAGCTGAGCAGGAACAGCTTGTCCGAGGTAGCCGTCACGGCGGCGTTCTTGTTCTCATCACCGCCCCCGACATTGTTCGATAGCTTTTTGACGGCCTTCACCTTGGACTGGAAATCGGAGGGCATCAGATTCCAGATCTTGCCGGAGTTCATTTTCTGACGGAGTTCAGACTTCTCCCAACCGCCGGCGTTGGTGTCAATCGCGTTCATGGGGGACCAAATGCCCGTCGTGGTGGTGAGGAACGTGAGGCCCGCCTTGCCGGATCCGCCTGCAGGGTCATCATGATTGATGCCGATAATGTGGTAAGTCAGCGTCTTGCCATCGGTGAGCTTCATCGAGAACTCGGTGCCGGCATCCATCGCGGCCTTCGCCTTAGCGTAGGCGGGCGACGCCTCGCCCTTGGCGGCGATGTCCTCGGCAACTGCCTTCTGCTCACCGAGGGTCCAGTCCTTCGCGTGCCCTTCGCGTCCTTGGCGAGCGCCGCCTGGACGGTCGCGGAACCCGCGCCGTTACCGCTGCCGGAACCGCTCGGTTCCCAAGTCCCACCTGCTGTCCCGTTTACCAATACTCCCGCCACCGTGTTGAACTGGTTCCTGATTGCCGACGAGACCCAAGGGCCGGCTATCATCACAACCAGGACGATAATCGCGATGACCAGAACGTACTCGATGGCTCCTTGGCCTCGGAGGCGGGTATTCCTAGGAGATACCCACCCCCCGAAGGTTAATTGCCGCTGCATGCATATGCGACACTCCCTTCGCATGGGGGTTGATATTGCATGCAGAGCGTACGTTAAATCGAACCGACTAGCCCGTAACGTGCCGCTGAGGCAACGGCGGCACGGGTGCCCGCGCCACATAAACTACTTGCCGTTTTGTTTCTTCAGACCTACTGCCACGCCTTCGGGAGGATAACGCCGGGGGCGCAGTGATTGAAGTCACTATGATTGGCATAGGTTGGGACATTCCAATCGGAACAGTCGAGGTTTAGATTTTTGCAATAGCTAAACATGCCGAGCATATCCATAACATCTGAGGTCTTCCACCCTGGTCCAAATTTCACGCTTTTCAGCGAACTGTCGGTGGAAAAAAGGAGACGTAAATCGCCGGCTTTCCGCGTCGACCATCCGGAGATGTCAATCTCCTCGACCTTGTAAAGGTTTTTGAGCGCCGAGTCGAATTCGACGACCGAGGACGTATCCCAGCTTGAAATACTGAAGGAAGTCGCATTGCCGCAATACGCGAATGCGTGCTGCAGATTTGTGCAGTTCGACATGTCGAACTTTGCCAGATCAAAGCTCTTGCAGTTCTCCATGTACTGAAAGCAAAATGCCAACGAGTGGATTTCTATACCATCGTCAATGGCCTTTACGGCCACGATATTATTTCTGTTAGGCCACCAGGGGGCAGTCGTCTTGCCGTCGTTTCCCACGGTCGCGGTGGCGTATCCATTTTCGAACCCCGTATACACCGCCGTCACGCGGCGGCTGTTGAGCATGTCACCGACTCTGGGGACCCCGCGGCGCTTGTAGAACATGAGGCTGTGGTCGTCCTCCGAGTACACGGCGAACGCTATCCCGTGAACGGGGTCCACGATGTCGGCGTCGGTCAACGACCCGTTGCCGCCGCCCGTGCCGCCCGACTCCCAGCTCCCCTTTGAGATTCCGTTGCCGAGCGTCCCCGCCACCGTGTTGAACTGGTTTGTGATCGCCGACGAGACCCACGGTCCCGCGATCAGCACCACCAGGACGATGATCGCGATGATCAGTACGTACTCGACTGTCGACTGCCCCTTCGGGCGGCGGGTAAATCTGGGAGATACCCCCCCCCGAAAGGAATTTCCGCTGCATGCATGTGCGGCTCCTCTCGGATTGCTTTGGCTGATGCTGCAGAGGATGGACGCGATTACTAAGGATGAGTCAACAATGCCGCAGCGGCATTCACACTAAGAGGGTAAGGCGTTCGGAGTGACATCCCGTTCCAAAACGTATACTTGATTTAAGGCGGAGTGGAATGTGGGCGCGCAAGGAGATGCGGAATCGATGAGAGCCTCAAAAAA
>JAXIYS010000017.1:0-13901 GCA_036304385.1 Collinsella sp.
CACCGAGGTCGATCGCGAGTGCCAGCGGTTCTTCCGCCACGCGGTGCCCGAGAGCGTCAACATGCTTATCGACGAGCGTCACCGCACCGACCCCACCATCACCAAGCTGGGCTCGGACATGTCGGTGCCCAATGCACGCCTTGCCGATGTCGTGGCCCTCTATCGCCGCACACTGGCCGAAAGCGGGCTTGAATCTGCTGCCTGGGGGCACATCGGTAACAACCATCTGCATGTGAACATTCTACCGTGCGATGCGCAGGATTACCGCCACGGCGGAGAACTCTTTGCCCAGTGGGCTTCCGAGGTCACGGCCATGGGCGGTGCCGTTTCTGCCGAGCATGGCGTCGGCAAGATCAAGGCGGGCTTTTTGGAGACGATGTACGGTCACGAGGCCATGGTCGAGTCGGCGCGGCTCAAGCTCCAGCTCGATCCTGCCGGGCAGCTGGGTCGCGGTAGCCTGTTTTCGGAGAAGCTCTTGGATGAGCTCGTCCAGAAAGGGGGCGCGTGAAGATGAGCGATTTCCATATGGTGGTGTGCGTCAAGGCGGTGCCGGGCAGCACCGAGGTCAAGATGGACCCCAAGACCAATACCATTGTGCGCGATGGCAAACAGGCGGTCATTAATCCCTTTGACGCGAGCGCTTTGGAATGCGCGCTGGCACTGAAGGACGACTTTATCGGCTTTGGCATGGACGTGCGCGTAACGGTGGTGTCGATGGGCATCCCCGCGACCGAATCGCTATTGCGCGACTGCATCGCCCGAGGCGCCGATGACGCACTGCTGCTAACCGATCGCGCCTTTGCAGGTGCCGATACCCTGGCAACCACCTATGCCCTCAAGTGCGGCATCGAGGCGCTCGCCGAGGACTTCGACTTGCTCATCTGCGGCAAGATGGCGGTGGACGGCGATACGGCCCAGATTGGTCCCGAGCTTGCCGGTGCCTTTGAGATTCCCTGCGTGACCGACGTGAGCTGCGTGCAGAGCGCGGGCTTTACGACCTGTGGTTCACTGGCGCTTGTTCACGGCTGCGATGCCGGCGAGGAGACGGTCTATCTTGAGATGCCGTGCACGATGACGACTGCCAAGGAGATTGGCCAACTGCGTATGCCGAGCATTGCCGGTATTCGTGCGGCCGAGGAGGCGGACGTACGCGTGGTCAACGCTGCCGACGTGCATGCCGACCCCGCGCGCTGCGGCCTTGCCGGCTCGCCGACACAGGTCGTGCGATCGTTTGTGCCCGACCGCGACCAGACGTGCGTGGCCGTTGAAGGAACGGGGTCCGAGCAGGCGGCAAAACTTGCCAAGATTATCGAGGGGATGGCATAGATGAGCGGACTGATTATCGATAGCGAAGCCTGTATCGGCTGCGGTCGCTGCGTTCGCGCCTGTGCCTCGGGCGGCATCGTAGTGGAAGGCGAGCGGCCCAACCGTTGCGCCCGCGTAACCGACGGCTGCATCCTATGCGGCGGGTGCGTCGACGCCTGCCCTGTCAACGCTATCTCGATCGAGCGTGACGAGGCCGCTGGCGCGGTGGACCTTGATGCATATCGAGACATTTGGGTATTCGTGCAGACCGACGAGCACGATACGGTGACTCCCGTTGCCTATGAGCTCATGGGCAAGGGCCGCGAGCTTGCCGATGCTCGCGGCTGCCGTCTGGTGGCGCTGGTCGGTATGGGCCCCGAGGGTTCTCTCGGTGACCTGGAGCATCTGGTTTGCGCCGGTGCAGACGAGGTCCTGGTCTGTCGCGACGAGCGTCTGCGCCAGAACGATGCGGAGGTTTACGCCCGGCTGATCTGCGATTTGGTGGCAGAGCGCAAGCCCGAGGCCATTCTGTATGGTGCGACCGCCTTTGGCCGCGAACTGGCACCCGGCGTTGCCGTGCGCCTGCAGACGGGCCTTACGGCTGACTGCACCGTACTTTCGATGGATACGGAGACGGGGCTGCTGCAACAGACGCGTCCGGCGTTTGGCGGCAACCTGATGGCCACCATCGTCTGCCCCAATCATCGTCCCCAGATGGCAACGGTTCGTCCCGGCATCTTTGGAGCGCCCGAGTTTGACTATAGCCGTTCCGGTACGATTACCCAGGTATCGCTTGCGGAAGACGCCAAGGCTCGTGTCGAGATCTCGATTCCCGCCGAGGAGTGGGGGCAGCAGGCTTCGATCGCCGATGCCGGGCGCCTGGTCGTGGTGGGTCGCGGCATTGGTTCCAAGAAAAACCTGCCGCTGATGCGAAGGCTCGCCGAGGCCCTGGGAGCCGAGCTTGGCTGCACGCGACCTGTTGTGGAGGCCGGCTGGTTGGAGTATCGCCATCAGATTGGCCAGACGGGCGTATCGGTTTCGCCCAAGCTTCTCGTGAGTATCGGTGTTTCGGGCGCCATCCAGCATCTTGCCGGCATCGGTGGGGCGGAGTGCATTATCGCCATCAACGAGGACCCGGATGCCCCCATCTTTGGTGCTGCCCAGTACAAGGTTGTCGGCGATGCCGTCGAGGTCGTCGAGGAGCTGCTGGCCCAGCTTGAGCGCTAGGCTCGCACCAGCCAGTCGCGCATCTCGTCCTTTAGGTGCTCCCAGGTCGCTTGCGTGGCGGGATCGGTAAAGGGACGCGTAATGCCAAAGGGCGCGTCGAGCAGGCGGTAGATATCGCCCTGCTCGCGCGCCAGCGCGCGGCTCGCTGGATAGACGAGCTCAAACATAAAGCAGATGAGTCCCACCAGGTAGTCTGCGGGCTCGTCGCGTTCATCGCGTGCGACGCAGCGGCGCTCGTCAAAGGCAGCGAGAGCCGGTGTCGAGAACCGGCTGGCGAGAAATGTGTCCTCATCAACCTTGAGGATGGTGTCGACGGTGCTGTCGGCGATGGTGCGCATAATGTCGATCTTGTCGCCATCGCGCACGATATCGCAGAAGTGCCGTGTGCGCTCGTCGAGTTGTGCCGGCAGGCGAAAGTCGCTGTGATAGGCGATGCTCGCGCGGATGAGCTCGTCGTGCTCGTCGGTCTCGATAAAATCTCGGATGTTTGTTGTGGCAGGCGCGTCGTCGGGGTTCTCGCCAAAGAGGACCCCGACGCCCAACGCTGCGTGGCTCATACTCTCGGCGTCCTTAAAGGTGTCCCAGCGCCGCAACTGTTCAAAGCGTCCCATATCGTGCAACAGGCCGCAAAGCCAGGCCAGGTCAACATCCTCTGTCGACCAGCCCTGCTCGCGCGCCACGGCATCGCATGCCTCGGCAACGTGGTACGTATGCTCGATTTTGAGCGCGATACGTGGATTGGCGGCATCGTAGGCATCGGTGTAGGTCTTGAAGGCCGCCGCAGCCCGCGTTCGATCGATAGCTGTCATAATGGCTTCCTAAAAATTGTGTCTTTCTGTGTCTTTCGATCCGGTGGCAATTGTAGGTGAACTCGGTTGCCACCGGGCGATGATTCTGCCGCGTCGTTGAACGCGGCTCGGAAAGCTTGTCAGGACGAGGAACGCTATGGTGCTCAAAATCATTAAAACCGTCTGGCCGGTGATGCTTACCTATGTTGCGATAGGCGCGCCGTGCGGAATGATTATGGCGCAGACGGGAATGGAGCCCTGGATGGTTTTTGCTCTGAGCAGCACGTTTGTGACGGGCAGCGGACAGTTTATGATCTGCAATCTGTGGCTGGCAGGTGTGCCTGCGGCATCGATTGTCGCAAGTGTGGCCGCAATCTCCTCGCGCTTTGCACTTTATTCGGCATCAATCGCGCCCTATCTGAGGGGTGCCTCGAAGCGTCAGACGCTGGCTGTTGCCGCGACGCTCACCGAGGAGGCATACGGCATCTCGCTTGCCAAGTTGGTTGGAGGGGAGGATTGGGGTCCGCACGAGTCCTTTGCGCTCAACGCGATCCTCATCGCAACATGGGGCGTTTCGTGTACGACGGGCGCCATCGTCGGCGCCGTTGTCGATGTCCCCACCGCTATTGCTGGTTTTGTCTGCACCTCGCTCTTTATCTGCCTGCTCTTTTCGCAGCGACTGTCGCGCGGCAATGTCGTGGCTGCCGCTATGGCTGCGGTGTCTGTCGCCATATGCAAGTTCTTGGGGTGGACGAATATCGCCGTGCCGACAAGCGTGCTCGTCGGCGTTGCCGCGGCGCTTGCGTGCGATGTTCTCGCCGAAGGAAGGGGTGCTCGCGATGCCCGTTAATGAGTTTTTGGTCCTATGGCTGTCGTCATGGGCGGCCATCGCATTTTTCCGCATTGCCCCGGCGTTTGCGTTGCGCGGGAGAACGCTGTCGCCCCGCGTTACCGAGGCCTTGGGTTATATTCCACCCGCCGCCTTTGCGGCACTGGTCGCCAACGATTTGATAAGCCCTGGCGCTTGCGACGCCGGCTTGTGGCAGGGCTTGATTCCCTGGATTGCGGCTGCCGGTGTCGTGGCGGTGGCAATCAAGACAAAGTCGATGTTGTGGTGCTGCGTCTCGGGCATCGTGTTCTATATCGTTTTGAGTCTTGTGTAAAAGCAAAGGGCGCGCTTAGCGTCCCGGCCCAACGAATCGAATTTCTCACCGAGCCGGTCTGCTCCTTCTGGTACCATGGTCAAACTTTACTGTAGCAAAGTGTGACGTGGGCTTTTGTTCCGCGTCAGCGGAAATGGGGGTTTCATGGCACAGGAAGCGACCGCCAACGAGCAAAAGAAATTCAAGGTACCGCGTATCCCGGGCGACATCATGATCTATCCCATGATTGTTGGCCTTTTGCTCAACACTTTCTGTCCGCAGATCTTTGAGATCGGCGGCTTCTTTACGGCTGCCTGCCGCGGCGGCTCCAATACCATCGTCGCTGCGATCCTGCTCTTCGTGGGTGCCGGCATCAGCTTTAAGTCCACGCCGGGCGCTATCAAGACCGGCATCGTCGTACTGATCCCCAAGCTTGTTGTTGCGGCCGCCCTTGGCTTGGGTGTGGCATATTTCTTTAACGACAACTTCCTGGGCCTGAGCTCGGTCTCAATCATCGGCGGCATCACGTTTTGCAACATGGCGCTCTACACGGGCATCATGGGCGAGTTCGGCGACGAGTCCGAGCAGGGCGCCGTCGGTATCCTGTTCTTTACGGCCGGCCCCGCCGTCACGATGATCATCCTCGGTGTTTCGGGTCTTGCCAACATCCCCGTCGGTACCATCATCGGCTCCATTTTGCCGCTTGTCATCGGTATGGTTCTGGGCAACCTCTTCCCGTTCATCAAGAACCTGCTGGTCCCCGGCGCCAATCCCGCGATCGCCGTTATCGGCTTTCAGCTCGGTGCGTCCATGAGCCTTTCGAGCTTTATCACCGGCGGTATTTCGGGCATCCTGCTGGGCCTCATCACGCTCTTTATCGTCGGTCCCATTACCTTTGCGTTCGAGCGCCTGTGCGGTGGTAACGGCAAGGCGGCCGTTGCCTGCTCCACTATCGCCGGCACGGCTATGACCACGCCGGTCGCCCTCGCCGAGGTCGCTCCGCGCTATGCCGAGCTTGCGCCCACCGCGTATGCGCAGATCGCCACCGCCGTCATCATCACGGCAATCATGGCCCCGATTCTGACCGGCTGGGTCGATAAGAAGTTCTGCCACGGCAAAGAGGATCTGTCGGTCGAAGGCGTCGAGGCTATTGAGGAGGCCGTCGCGACCGACATCGACGGCGAGTAATCGTCGACGCGAGTCAATCAAGCCGGCGTGTGCAATTCGCGCCGTATGAGCGCCCGAACGATGACTGTTCTGCAGCAACGTTCGGGCGCTCTGCTATTATTCCCCTTACCCCTGCGGAGTAAGGGGCGTTTATTGCCCGGACACGAATCGGGCGATTCTGACCACTTGGATATTGAAGGGATGGCGTCTAGTGGTTAAGGCACTCAAGATTGAGATATTCCTGCTATGCATGATTGTTCTTATCGGGCTTGCCGCGCGAAGTCGCCACTCCTTGTTCTCGAGTACCCAGCAGTTATTGTTTAGTACGCTCGGTTACACCTCTGCCGCGTACATGTTATTCGATATAATCTGGACGCTTTCGGACGGTGTGGGCGGCACGCTGGGCATTGCTGCCAACTGGATTTCCAACGCGGTTTCGTTTTCGCTCTTTGCCGCCGCGTGCCTCATTTGGTTTATCTATTCCGAGACGGTGCAGGGTTCTCGCCTTTTGACCGCGCGCTATAGGATGGCGTTTGTAACGCTGCCTGCGGTGCTGGTAGTCGTACTGGCGTTTACTAGCTACTGGACGCATGCCCTGTTCTATATCGATGCGCAGGGCGCGTATCGTCGCGGTTTTGTCTATATGATCCAGCCCATCGTCAGCTACTGCTACGTTATATATACGTCCCTGCATGCGTTTATACAATCTTGCAAGGTCGAGAGCCTACAAAAGAAGGCCATCTATCAAACCTTGGCATTTTTCGCCATTCCGGCCTTGGTGGCCGGTGTCTTTCAGGTCTTTTATTCGGGTCCCTGCCTTAGTGTCGGCATCATGTTAAGTATGTTGCAGCTCTACATTGTTTGTCAGGAGCAACTGATCTCGACCGACCCGTTGACTGGCCTTAACAATCGCAACCGTTTTGAGACCTATATGCTGTCGCTGTTCTCGGGTGCTGATCAGGCCGATGATGTGTATCTGCTTATGATGGACGCCGACGGCTTTAAGCTGATTAACGATCGCTATGGACATGTGGAGGGCGACCATGCCCTCCAGGTCATATCTGCTACGCTCAAAGAGGTCTGCTCGGTGTCTGGTGGCTTTATCGCACGCTATGGTGGCGATGAGTTCGTGGTGCTTCAAAAGGCGGCAGCGGAACAGGACATTATAGACCTGTGTTCGGCGATTAACGACGAGCTCGCTCGTGCCGAGGTGCCGTATGCATTGCGGATGTCCATCGGTTACGCGCGGGTCGGCGATAGTGTTGATACCTGGCAAGACTTACTTCGCGCTGCCGATGCGGAGCTCTACCGCGTCAAGGCCGAGAAAAAGAAAGCCGGCGTCCAGATACGCTAGAAAAAAGGGCGCACGTTGGCGTGCGTGGCGGCCTTCAGCTCACCGATGTACTCCATTAAACTAAAGTATGTGAATCCCTCTGCTAAATAAGGGTAGCTCGCTAGGCTTTTTTGGGTTTGTTGACGATGATGATGCCGCCACAGACCAACAGCAGGGCAACGATGACGGTAACGGGGCTCGTGCCAGCGCCCTCACCGAGCAGCAGTGCGCTCAGCAGCACACCAAAGACGGGGTTCATAAACCCAAAGACCGAGACGCGGCTGACGGGGTTGACGGCGAGCAGGCGCGACCACAGCGAGTACGCGACGGCGGAAATGAGTGCCATATAAATGATGAGCGCGATGGCGGGGGCAATCGCCGTGGGGGAGAGCACGCCACCCATCAAAAAGCCGATGGCGGTGAGGACCAGGCCGCCGACCAAGAACTGCCACCCGGCAAGCAAGACGCCGTCGCGCTTGCGCGAGAAGATACCGATCAGGCAGGTCGAAAGGGCACCCGCGACGGTGGAGGCCAGGATAAAGCCCTCGCCGTCGAGCGCAAAGCCAAAGGTGCCGCCCGCGCCCGAAAGGTTGACGAGCGCGACACCGGCAAAGCCCAGTACGCAGCCGAGCACCTTGGCCGCATCGAGCTTTTCGGTGCGAAACGCCAGGGCGGCAAAGAGGATGGCTAGGAAGTTGGCACTGGCCTCGATGATGGAGCTCGACATAGCGCTTGCACGGGAGAGACCAAGGTAGAAAAAGAAGTACTGGCCGATGGTCTGGAAGAGCGACAAGATGCAGATGGGCTTGATATCACGCGCTTGCGGAACGAGCGGTCGGCGTTGGGCCACGCTCATGCCAACAATGACCAGCATGCCGGCAAGGGTGAAGCGCAGACCCGCGAAGAGCAGCTGCGAGGCGCTGTCGTGCGCGGGAATGCCAAAGAGGCCGTAGCCGATCTTGATGCAGGGGAAGGCGGAGCCCCAGAGCGCGCAGCAAACGAGACAGCCCAGGATGAGTCCGGGCAGGGTGGCGAGATACGGCTTGCGGCTTTCCATGATGTCCTTTCTACATGCGCGAAGCAAAAAAGAACCCGCCACCGGATGTGTCGGTGGCGGGTGATGTTACCCGAAGGGATTGTACCCGATGGGAAAGGTTTAGGCGAAGTAGGCTACGCCGCTCTCAAAGATCGGCATGAACTTGTCGCCGGGGACATGCTCGGGCACGTTACGGTACAGGTTGTCGCCGCGACGCTCAGCATGGCCCATCTTGCCCAGGACGCGGCCGTCGGGGCTCGTGATGCCCTCGATGGCGAGTGCGGAGCCGTTGGGGTTGACGGAAAGATCCATGCCGGGCTTGCCGTCCTCGCCCACGTATTGCGTAGCGACCTGGCCGTTGGCGATCAGCTGGGCGAGTACCTCGTCGTTGGCGACAAAGCGGCCCTCGCCGTGGCTGATGGCGACGGTGTAGGGGTCGTCCAGGCTGCACTGCGACAGCCACGGGGACAGGTTGGACGAGATGCGGGTGCGCACCAGGCGGCTCTGATGGCGACCGATGGTGTTGAACGTCAGCGTGGGCGCATCGGGCGTGGCGTCGACGATGTCGCCGTAGGGCACCAGGCCGAGCTTGACCAGGGCCTGGAAGCCGTTGCAAATGCCCAGCACCAGGCCATCGCGGGCCTGGAGCAGGTCGCGGACTGCCTCAGTGACCTCGGGAGCGCGGAAGAACGCCGTGATGAACTTGGCGGAGCCGTCGGGCTCGTCACCGCCCGAGAAGCCGCCGGGGATCATGACGATCTGGCTTGCACGGATGCGGCGGGCAAGCTCGTGGGTGCTCTCGGCGACGGCCTCGGGCGTGAGGTTGTTGATCACGAAGGTGTCGGCCTCGGCACCGGCGGCACGGAAGGCGCGGGCGCTGTCGTACTCGCAGTTGTTGCCGGGGAACACGGGGATGATCACGCGCGGGCGGGCGATCTTGGCGCCGCCGTACACGCGGATATCCTTGGCGCGGAAGTCGATGGTCTCGACATTGGGGGTCTCGCCGGCGCTGCGGTAGGCGAAGACGCCCTCGATGCCACTCTCCCAGGCCTCCTGGAGCTCGGCGAGCTCGATGACCTCGGAGCCGGTGTCGATGACATAGCCCTCGACGGTGGTACCCAGGGGCTCGACGACAACGCCGTCGGCGACCTCGGGCAGCTCGGCGTCCTCGGCGAGCTCGACGATAAAGCTGCCGTAGAGCGGGGTGAAGAGGCTCTCCACGTCCACGTCCTCGGCAAGCTCGATACCGATCTGGTTGCCGACGCACATCTTAAAGAGGCTCTCGGCTCCGCAGCCGTAGCCGGGCGTGGAGACGGCCAGGGCGTCGCCGGTAGCAGTGAGCGCCTCGACGGCGTCAAACGCGGCGAGCAGCTGCTGGGCGTCGGGACGGTAGTCCTCGCCGTAGGTGGCGGGGGCGATGCGGACGACGCGGTGCGTCAGGCCCTTGAACTCAGGGGAGACGGCGCGCGCCGCGCGGCCCACGGCCACAGCGAAGCTGATCAGAGTCGGCGGAACGTTGAGCTCGCCGGCCTCGTCCTCAAACGAGCCGCTCATGGAATCCTTGCCACCGATGGCGCCGGCACCCAGGTCGACTTGGGCCATGAGGGCGCCCAGGACGGCTGCCGTGGGCTTGCCCCAGCGCTCGGCCTCGGTGCGCAGACGCTCGAAGTACTCCTGGAAGGAGAGATAGGCGCGCTTGTGCTCAAAGCCGGCAGCCACGAGCTTGGCGATGGACTCGACCACGGACAGGTAGGCGCCGGCAAACTGGTCGGCTTCCATCAGGTAGGGGTTGAAGCCCCATGCCATGGCGCTTGCCGTGGTGGTCTCGCCGTCCACGGGGAACTTGGCGACCATGGCCGAGCTCGGGGTGAGCTGCGTCTTGCCGCCAAAGGGCATGAGCACGGTTGCGGCACCGATGGTGGAGTCGAAGCGCTCGGAAAGGCCCTTGTTGGAGGCAACGTTGAGGTCGGTGACAAGCGAGGTCATGCGCTCGGCAAGCGTGGTACCGGCCCAGCTGGGCTGCCATACGCTGCGGGCGCACACATGGGCGACCTGGTGCTTGGGTGCACCGTTGGAGTTGAGGAACTCGCGGGACAGGTCGACGATGGCGACACCGTTCCAGGCCATGCGCATGCGCGGCTCGGCGGTAACCTCGGCGATAACGGTCGCCTCGAGGTTCTCCTCAGCGGCGTAGCCCATGAACTCCTCGACGTCACCGTCGGCGACGGCGCAGGCCATACGCTCCTGGGACTCGGAGATGGCGAGCTCGGTGCCGTCCAAGCCGTCGTACTTCTTGGTCACGGTGTCCAGGTCGACATACAGGCCGTCGGCAAGCTCGCCCACGGCGACCGAGACGCCGCCGGCGCCAAAGTCGTTGCAGCGCTTGATCAGACGGCAGGCATCGCCGCGGCGGAACAGACGCTGCAGCTTGCGCTCGACCGGGGCGTTGCCCTTCTGGACCTCGGCACCCGAGGTCTCGATGGACTCGGTGTTCTGGGTCTTGGAGGAGCCGGTGGCACCGCCGATGCCGTCACGGCCGGTGCGGCCGCCCAGCAGGATGATCTTGTCGGTGGGGGCGGGGCACTCGCGGCGCACGTGGTTTGCCGGGGTAGCGCCCACGACGGCGCCGACCTCCATGCGCTTGGCCACGTAGCCGGGGTGATAGAGCTCGTTGACCTGGCCGGTGGCAAGGCCGATCTGGTTGCCGTAGCTGGAGTAGCCGGCGGCAGCGGTGGTTACGAGCTTGCGCTGCGGCAGCTTGCCCTCGAGCGTCTCGGAAACCGGGACGGTGGGGTCGCCGGCGCCGGTGACACGCATGGCCTGGTACACGTAGCTGCGGCCCGAGAGCGGGTCGCGGATGGCGCCGCCCACGCAGGTGGCGGCACCGCCGAAGGGCTCGATTTCGGTCGGGTGGTTGTGGGTCTCGTTCTTAAACAGGAACAGCCAGTCCTGGTCCTCGCCATCGACATCGACCTTCACCTTGACGGTGCAGGCGTTGATCTCCTCGGACTCGTCGACATCGGTCATGACGCCGGTCTTCTTAAGGTACTTGGCGCCGATGGTGCCCATGTCCATGAGACAGACGGGCTTGGCGTCGCGACCGAGCTCGTGGCGCATCTCCATGTAGCGGTCGAAGGCCTGCTGCACCACGGCGTCGTCGATCGTCACGTCGTCTAGGACGGTGCCGAAGGTGGTGTGGCGGCAGTGATCGGACCAGTAGGTGTCGATCACGCGGATCTCGGTGATGGTGGGGTCGCGATCCTCATCGCGGAAGTACTGCTGGCAGAAGGCGATGTCTGCCTCGTCCATGGCAAGGCCGCGATCGGCGATAAAGGCGGCAAGGCCGGCCTCATCGAGCTCGCGGAAGCCGTCGAGCACCTCGACGGGCTGGGGCTCGGGGGTCTCCATGTACAGCGTCTCGGGCAGGTCGAGCGAGGCGATGCGCGCCTCGACGGGGTTCACCACGTAGTGCTTGATGGCCTCGATGGCGGCTTCGTCCAGAGCGCCCGAGATCATATAGACCTTGGCGGAGCGCACGGCGGGGCGCTCGCCCTGGCTGATGAGCTGCACGCACTCGCTGGCGGAGTCGGCGCGCTGGTCAAACTGGCCAGGCAGGAATTCGACGGCAAAGACGGCGCCATCGCTTGCGGGGAGCTCGTCGTAGGTCACATCGACCTGGGGCTCGCTAAAGACGGTCGGCACGCAGGAGCGGAAAAGCTCCTCGTCGATGCCCTCGACGTCGTAGCGGTTGATGATCCTCAGGGCCTCGATGCCCTTGATGCCGAGAATTTCGGTCAGCTCGCCCTTGAGCTGCTGAGCCTCGACGTCGAACCCGGGTTTCTTCTCCACGTAGATACGAGAGACCATTGGTTCCTGCCTTCCTGATCGGTTGGGCGTACGGTACGGTATGCGGCAGCGGTCGGTTTGCGGGGTCTGCCCTGCGGTCGCCTTGAGCCACATGTTTGTAAACCTCACTATGATACGACAGCTCGTGGCGCGTTGAGGACGGCGAGGGTGCTACAGTGAAGCGCAAACAAGAGAAAGGCATCACATGGCATTTGTTTCGCTCGCCATCATCGCGCTCGTGGCCTTTGCAAGCCCCTTCATCGCCTCGGCGATTCCCGGAAAGCCCGTTCCCGAGACGGTCTTTTTGCTCGTGCTCGGCGCGGTGCTGGGCCCGCATATGCTCGGTCTTATCCATGTGGATGCCGAGGTCTCGCTTGTGTCCGAGCTGGGTCTGGCCTTTTTGTTCCTGCTTGCCGGCTTTGAGATCGACCCTAAGAACATTACGGGTGTGGAGGGGCGCTACGGCTTGGCGACGTGGGCCGTCACGTTTGGCATCGCCTGGCTTGCCGTGCGCTTTACGCCGTGGTTCTCGGTCAGCCATTTCGACGGTATCGCCGTGACGCTTGCCCTCACTTCGACGGCGCTCGGCACGCTTGTGCCCATCATGCGCGAGCGCTCGCTCACCGGCACGCGCGTTGGCGACTCGATTCTCGCGTATGGCACTTGGGGCGAGCTCGGTCCCGTGCTCGCCATGTCGGTGCTGCTGTCTGCCCGCACCGGCATCCAGACGCTCGTGATTCTTGGCCTGTTTGCTGTGGTCTGCGTGCTGCTGGCCGTGGTCCCAAGTCGTTCCAGGCGCGTCGGCAGCCGCTTCTTTTCGTTTGTCGAGGAACGCGCCGATACCACGTCGCAGACCTTCGTGCGTCTGACGGTGCTCATCCTGGTCACGCTCGTGGCGTTCTCGGCCATCTTTGACCTCGACATCGTGTTGGGTTCTTTTGCCGCCGGCTTTGTCCTGCGCTATATCATCCCCGAGGGCAACCATACGCTCGAGACCAAGCTCGACGGCCTGGCCTACGGCTTTTTGATTCCGGTGTTCTTTACCGTATCGGGCGCAAAGATCGACCTGACGGCCGTGGCGTCGCGCCCGGGCTTGCTCGCGGGCTTTATCGTGGCGTTGCTGATCATTCGCGCGGTGCCCATCCTTATTTCTATGAGTATTTGTCCTGCGACGCGCGATGTGTCGGCGTATGGCCGCATTACCGTGGCCCTGTACTGCACCACGGCGCTTCCGATCATCGTTGCCGTGACGAGCGTTGCCGTCAACGCGGGCGCGCTGTCGCAAGATATTGCGTCGGTCATGGTTGCCGCCGGTGCCATCACGGTGTTCTTGATGCCATTGCTCGCGCAGCTCTTCTACCGCGTGGTCGATGCCGCGCCGGTCGCCGCCGTGGCAGAGGTTGCCGAGCATCCATCCGATGCGCTCGACATCCTGCGCGCCCATCACGATTTGGCGAGCCTGCTCGCACGCGAGCACGAGCTGCTGACCTCGCATGGACATGGGCGTTCGCTCGACGGCATACCTACCCTTGATTCCATTGCCGACCGCCTCTCGACCGAGGCGGCAAGCGGGCACATCGATGCCCGTATCGTGGACGCCGCTCATTTGCTGGCCGAGAAGACCTATGGCGACGAGATCGATCCGTCCAAGCTGACTCCGCGTGAGCGCCGCCGCCTGGAGCGCGCCAAGCTCGCCGTGCACGAATACCGCCGCCGCATGCTGGAGCTCTACGCGCGCGATGAAGCCCAGGACGACGACGGTAAGTAGTCGATAGTCTCTCAAGGGAATCGCGTCACGCTTTGAAGGCTCGAAACGGGATGTGGTTTCCGAAACAGGGGCCGTTGGGAAACGGTGTCCCGGAATGGGCGTCCAGAGTGGGACGCGCTTTCCGCGAGAGACCCGTTGCGGAAACCACTTCCCAGAATCTGCGTTCAAAACGGGACGCAGTTTCCGCAAGGAGGTCCTGGGGGAAACCGTGCCCCGTTCTGATCCGAAATTCTGGGACAGGCTTCCGCTTCAAACAGAAGAAGGCGCGCTGCCTGCGGTTGATGCAGGC